>JAIRRU010000173.1 GCA_031255815.1 Treponema sp.
TGGATAATCCTCCCTCTTGCCGGGTTAACCTTAGGCTGGATTATAAGATGGCTGTATGCCAGATTTCAACTTACGGCATCGGAGCAGAGCGCCGAGCGTATAAAACAGGATGCGATAAAGGAAGCTGAAGCCAAAAAGAAGGAGATCCTTCTTGAGGCAAAAGAACAAATTATCCGCGAACGAAACCAGCAGGAAAGGGAAACCCGGGAACGAAGGGCTGAACTACAGCGGTATGAACGCCGGGTATTGCAAAAAGAAGAGACGGTAGATAAAAAAACCGCCCAGATTGAGCGGACGGAACAGGGTCTGGCGGATAAAGAACAGGCCTGCGCGGAGCGGGAAGAGGCTTTAAGCCGCGAGGAAGAACGGTACCGGGCGGAACTGGAACGGATCTCCGGTCTCAGTACGGAGCAGGCCAAGGCCCTTATCATTCAGGATCTGGAAAACGAGGCAAAACACGATGCCCAGACCCTGATCAACAAGATAGAGCAGGAAGCGAATCTTGCGGGGGAGAAGAAGGCCCGGGATATCCTGGTGGCCACCGTACAGCGGGTGGCTACGGAAGTTACCGGGGATGTTACCGTTTCCACCGTTACCCTGCCCAACGACGAGATGAAGGGCCGGATAATCGGCCGGGAAGGCCGGAACATCCGTACCCTGGAAACCCTTACCGGGGTGGACATCATCATCGACGATACCCCCGAGGCGGTGGTCATCTCCTGTTTCGATCCGGTCCGCCGGGAAATCGCCAAGATTGCCCTGGAGCGGCTCATCACGGACGGCCGCATCCACCCCGCCAGAATCGAGGAAATCGTCACCAAGGTTACCAAGGACATATCCCAGAAGATCTTCGAGGAGGGCGAGAAAGTCCTTTTCGATCTGGGGATCCACAATATCAAACAGGAGGCTATCCGCGCCCTGGGACGGCTTTACTTCCGCACCAGTTACGGCCAGAACGTGCTGCAGCACTCCCGGGAAGTGGCGATTGTCGCCGGGATCCTTGCCGCCGAGATCGGCTGCAACCGGGAACTGGCCCGGCGGGCCGCCCTGCTCCACGACATCGGCAAGGGGGTGGAATCCGATTCGGATCTGAACCATGCGGAGATAGGCATGGACATGGCCCGGAAAATGGGGGAAGACCCCCGGGTTATCAACGCCATCGGGAGCCACCACAACGATATCGAGCCTTCCTGCGTCGAGTCCGTGCTGGTGCAGATAGCGGACGCCATTTCCGCCGCCCGGCCCGGCGCCCGGCGGGAAACCCTGGATAATTACATCAAGCGTCTGGAAAACCTGGAAAATGTGGCCGTCGGCTTTACCGGGGTGGACAAGGCCTTCGCCATCCAGGCGGGGCGGGAACTGCGGATCATGGTCAACACCGAACTGGTCAACGACGATCAGTCCCGCATACTCGCGAAGGATATCGCCAAAAAAATCGAAAACGATCTGCGGTATCCCGGCCGTATCAAGGTAACCATCATCCGGGAGACCCGGATCACCGAATATGCCCGTTAAAGAGGCCCCGTATTCCGCCGGGTCTAAGCGGAATTCCGTTATTGACAAGTTTTAACGCCGGAGACAAAATTTATCTCAATGATGTGTAAAAAATTTTTAAAAGGCCGCGAAGCCGCGGCCTTGTTAAGGGTTCCGTCCCTGATCGCGGCGCTTCTCCTCCTCTTCGCAAGCTGCCCCATGATGATCCCCGAAAAGGTGCGGGTAAAGGCCAATCCGGCAATCTACCTGCCCCTGGGCAGCCCCGACAGTTTTGCGGACATCAACTTTGATTTCAGCAAAATGGCGGACGTGAGTGTCGGCGCCGGCGGGGACACGCTTGTCTGCGATTACCCCGGGGAATTTCCCGAAACCCGGGCCTTCCTCATCTGGACCGGGCTGGTGGAACATTCGTTTCCCGACCCCGGCCTGCCGCCTCCTCTTCCAGGCGCCCCCTCCGTCTCCTTCCCCATTCAGGGGATCCCGCCGGGGACGAGCGAGGGTATCAATCTTGGCGACCTGCAGGGCATACTGAAAGAGTACCCCGGCCTTCAATTCAGATCGGTAATCGGGTATCTCTACTTCGACGGCCCCGCGACCCTCCTGAAAAAAGGGGAACTCAGCCTGGAACTAGCTATAGAAGACGGGGCGGGACAGGCGCTTCAAACCCCTTCCCAATACCCCCTGTTGCCTACGCCCCTGCCCGATCCCCTGCCCTCGGGCGAGCCGGTAACCCAGCCTCTTTCCCCGAAACCGGCGGCAATGATCGACTTAACCGGTATCCTGAACAACCAGGACAACAGCGAACTCAATTTTGCCTACTCGATCAACGGGCGTTCCGAGATAGAGATCCCCCCGGAGGATCTCCCCGCCTTCCGGGAAGAGCTCAATACCCCTCTCAGGGTCTATCTGGCCATCGTCCTGCCGCTCCGGTTTACAGCCGCTTATCCCATCCCCGTACTGGCCGGAGATCCGGCGATCCGGCAGGATAAAGGCGCCATCGTAACCAGCGAAGACGGCAAGGATCTTTTCGGCCGGGAAGGGGGGGATACTTCCGATACCCTGCAGAAGATACTGAACAACATGTCCGCCCTTTCCCTGACTATTTCGATAACCAACAAGCTGGGCATAGAGGGTTTTCTCACCATGAACAGGGGGATAAGCGACAGAGACCCGCTCTCCCCCATGGAAGACGCCCTGGGCCGCATCAACCTTACGGGAAACTCCGCGGTAACCCTGACCAAAGACGAAATTGAAAGGACCAACCCCTTTAACCCGGTGTTCGAGCTGTTTCTGGAGGGGGATTTCGATATAAAACGGGGCGAGGCGGGCGGGCGGCCTCTGGAAATGACTCTGGGCATGGTGGTGCAGACCGCCATAGATAAGGTGTTCTGATGAAAAAAATTCTCGCCGCCGTTCTCCTCGGGCTTTGCGCCCTTGCGGCCCTTTACGGGGATTTTCCCCACCGCCGCTTTGAATTCGGCTTCGATTTTGACGCCGGGGCCTCCAACAACGTGCTGGGCCTCGATAAGATCTTCAATATCCGCAAGACCGTGGAGCTGGATCTTACCAGCCGGAAGGAACAGGAACTGAGAATGGACGCCGCCGCCGCCGCGGGTTTTTTCTTCAACCTGAAGATAAACGACACCTACAAAATAGGCTTTTTTGCCGGAGGCGAGGGTGCGGGCTACGGCCTTGCCAATGAGGAACTGGTCCGCCTGCTGAGCCGGGGCAACGCGGCCACCAGGGACTTTGGCGGAAAGATCGAAGGCGGGGCGGGGGTCTTTGTAGACGCCGGGCTGAGGGGGGAGGCCCGCTTCGGCAGGCTGCGGCTTAACCTGAAACCCGCCCTGTTCAGCCCGCTGATCTATATCTCCAAACCGGACATCCATTTTGAGAATGTATTTACCGAAAAAGGCATGCATCTGAACGCCGTGGTTGACATGGATGTATATTCCGCCGTGTCCCTGGAAGACGATCTTTCCCGGATCGGTTTCCCTTCCCCCCTGCCCCTGGGCTTCGACATAGGCGCCGAAGGGGAATACGCCCTGTTCCCCTTCCTGGATCTGGGGCTCGGCATTACCCGTATCCCGGTGGTTCCGGCCATACTTTCCCACCGGATGAGCCAGCGGATGAGCTACGAGGTGGTCTTTGACGATATATACAACAGCTTTACGGAAGGGGATTTTGATCTTCCCGAGCCGGAACTCGATCCCGTCTATGAAGACGACGCCTTTTTTCCGGTGCTCCGGCCTCTGCGGGTTGAATTTTTTGCCGATATTAAACCGGTAAAGACGGATCTGCTGGTCATACGGCCCGATATCGGCTTTTCCGTGCTGACCGTATACGGCTACGACGCCGCCTGTTTCAACGCGGGGATCAGGGGAGAGGTCAACCTCTTCGACATAGGGCGCTTCTATATCGGAACCGGTTACCGGGAATGGGTATGGGCCAACAGCTTCGGTTTTGCCGTGAATTTGCGGGTTTTTGAGCTTAAGGGGGAAATACGCCTCCAGGGGCCGGATTTTGTCAATTCCCTCAAACCCGCAGGCCTTGGCGCGGCCCTGGGCCTGCGTTTCGGCTATTAAGCGGCTTATTGCGGAATTTCAGCTTTTGGAACAGTTTTCGCGGCCCAATCGTCGAATTCCGTCAATTGCTGAATTCTTTACAAATAAGATTAAATACAATATCATAGAAATATCTGAGTTTGTTCCAAGACCCGTTTGGTTTTGAAACAAGCTGTTTACGGATCTCCCAGCGGGATCCGGGTATCGGTCTGTAACAGGAGGCTTAAGTGAAAAATATTATGGATAATCAGCCGAAAGGAAAAAAGGCGGGGATCTTCTGCCTGAAACGCGTATTCTTTTTCAGTCTGGCATTGGCGGTTCTGCCGGGTTTCAGCTTGAACGCCCAGCTTGTCAACGATCTGGGCGACCCAATTACCGAATACGGGGATGAAATTGTCCGTTTGCTGGAACAGGATTTCCCCGAGCAGCGCCTGTCGCCCCTGCCCCAGTCCAGCACCAACCGGGCGACCCTGGGGACCATCAACGGCGATCCGGACAAGTTCATGTCCGTCCATGAGTTCGGTACTATCAACAAGATGGAAAACCAGTTCGTCCTTGCCGGGGTGGACGAGCACGGCCTGGTGATCGGCTATTCCCGCATGATCGGAAACCTGTACGTGGGGGGCTCCTACAGCGGCAGCCTTATCAACGAACTCTTCCAGCGGGTTACCAACCAGGACATTCTTACCCTCAGCAAGCATGACGAGCTTACCGAAAACGATGTGGAAACCTCTCTCCGTGACCAGAACAATAAAACCCCCTCCGGGGAAACGGTCAGCAACAACGACATCAATCTTATCCTGGGAAGCGGGATCTTCGGCATAAGGCTCGGATTCTCCGAGTACCTGCGGGGTTTTGAAGATCGGCGGAATATCAACCAGCTTGACGTTAAGGATGCCAGCACTTTTGAAAGCAGTTTTAAGCCCACCCTCGAACTGGGCCTTAACATACCGGCAGGTTCGGTAAGGGTCAAACCCGCCCTGCGGGCCGCCTTTGATATCCACCAGTATGTTTCCAACACCATATGGGGCAGAGAATATACTATCACCGATTATACCGCAGTACCGATAACAACCACCCAAAACCGCTACGAGATTGGCCGGCGCTTCCTGATGGATTACATGGAGCCTTCAGGCGGCTTAAGCCTTGGCCTTGACTTCGGCGGTTCCGAACATATCCGGGCGGAGGCGATCTTTGACATGGATGTAGCCTACCGGATCTACAAAACCAACGACAAGGACGGCGGCTGGATAACCTATATCGTCGACGACCGTATTCCTTCCCCTCCGTCTTTTGTTACCAGGGAATTCCTTGCCCCCGATATTTTCGATCTGCGCCTTACCGGGGCTCCCGCTTTCGTGTTCTCCGCGGATACGACCCCCAAACTCACCCTCGGCTTTAAGGCAAAGGTCGATTTCGGTTACGGCCTCCTCAACATAACCCAGACGGACAACAGCGTAAGTTACAACCCCAACAACGCCAAGGTTTATACCCCCATAGTAGAATGGACCAGTTCCGATACGGTTCTGGCGGTAACCCCGGATCTGGGGCTGGGCGTCAGTTACCGGCTTATCCCCGATCACTTTGCCCTGCACGCCGGCCTGGGGATAGCCCTCTTCTCTTACCGGGAAGTCAAAACCGAATATACCGAGAAAATTTTGGCTACCGGGGTCTCGACCGACAATACCAAAACCATCAGGGATATGTACCTGCCCTCCACCAGGCTGGGGGCGGGCCTTACCCTGAACTTTACCGAGGCGGTGGCCATAGACCTGATGGCGATTATGTCCGGCCTGAGCTTCGACTCCACAAAGATTACGGCGCTGATTACGGTAAAGCAGTAGTTTAGCTGAAGCCCATTCCCGGCAGGGTCCGGGAGCGGCTGTTTGTAACAGGGTTGGGCTTGTTCCAAAAACTGAAGTTTTGGAACAGCCCCGGTTGTTTGGAAACTTCAGTTTCCGGATAACCCCGCTAAAACCGCAAAATGCGGGTCGTTTTGCAAGACTTATCCGGCAGGCAAGCGGCTTGCCGGATAAGTTTAATTTAGAAAAGTAAGCCTGTTCCAAAAGCCGCTTGGTTTTGAAACAGTTTTTTGGAAAAAATTGCCAATTCATCGCTACGTAAAGAATTACGCGGACGCAATTTTCTCCAGGATCTAAGAAACTGTTCCAAAAACTAAAGCCTTGGAACAGCCTCAAGGAGATTTTGTATCGCTTGATATAAAGGCAGTGTTTATGAAAAAAAAACTTGTGGCAAGCAGGATTTTGGCCTCCGGACTTTCTCTGGTAACGCTTCTTTCGGGTTGCGCCAGTATAGAACGCTGGTGGGATCTGGAAGAGTATCAGTCGGCTTCTTCGGAATCCCTTGCGGAAAACGCGGCCCAGGAAGAACTGGCCCGCCAACAGGAAGCCGAGGCAGAAGCGCAACGCCAGGCCGAAGCCGAAACCCAGCGCCAAGCAGAGGTGCAGCGGCAAGCTGAGGCTGATGCGCAACGCCAGGCGGAAGCCCAACGGCAAGCCGAGGCGCAGCGCCAGGCTGAAGCCCAGCGCCAAGCCGAGGCGCAGCGCCAAGCTGAAGCGCAACAACGCCAAGCTGATGCGCAACGTCAGGCGGAAGCCCAGCGGCAAGCTGAAGCACAGCGCCAGGCTGATGCGCAGCGCCAGGCGGAAGCCCAGCGGCAAGCCGAGGCGCAACGCCAGGCTGAGGCGCAGCGGCAAGCGGAAGCCCAGCGGCAAGCTGAGGCGCAGCGCCAGGCCGAGGCACAACGCCAGGCGGAAGCGCAACAACGCCAAGCTGAGGCGCAACGTCAGGCGGAAGCACAGCGCCAAGCCGAAGCGCAACGCCAGGCCGAGGCGCAACGCCAGGCGGAAGCACAGCGGCAAGCAGAAGCGCAACAACGCCAAGCTGAGGCGCAACGTCAGGCGGAAGCACAGCGCAAAGCCGAAGCACAGCGTCTGGCCGAGGCGGAAGCCCAGCGCCAAGCCGAAGCCCAGCGCCAGGCGGAAGCGGAACGGCAGCGACAGCAAGCGGCGGCGGCGAACAGCAACCGTCAGACCCAACAACAGCAGCAGAGTCAAACAAGGCCGCAGCAAACAGCCCAGGCCAATACCAGACAGCAGACCCAGCAGCGGCCCGCGGCAAACGCCAATAACCGCCAGCAAACCCAGCAGCAGCAGGCGAACAATAACCGCCAACAGACCCAGCAACAACAGCAAACCCAGGCAAGGCCGCAGCAGACAGCCCAGGCTAATACCAGGCAGCAGACAGCGGCAACAGCCAATAACCGCCAGCAGACCCAGCAACAACAGCAGAGCCAAACAAGGCCGCAGCAGACAGTCCAGACTAATGCCGCCAGACAGCAAACCCAGCAGCAGGCGGCAAACAACAACCGCCAGCAGACCCAGGCAAGGCCGCAACAGACAGCCCAGGCTAATACCAGGCAGCAGACAGCCCAAACCAACACCGGACAGCAGACCCGGCAATCAACCACGACTGCCAACAACCGCCAGCAAACCCAGCAGCAGGCGGCGAACAACAACCGCCAGCAGGCCCAGCAGCAGGCGGCGAACAACCACCGCCAGCAAACCCAGCAGCAGGCCCGGACAGAAGAAACAGCCCCCGCCGCACAAACAGCGCCGGAGCCTGTCCCGGCGGAACCGCAGACTGTTACCCCGGCCCCGGCAGCCGCCGCTGTCCAGCCTCCCGCGGAGGAAACCCCGGCGGCCCGGCCTGAGGAGCCGCAGCCTGTCCCGGCGGAGCAGCAGCCTGTCGCCCCGGCCCCGGCAGTCGCTGTCCAGCCTCCCGCGGAGGAAACCCCCGTCCAGGCTCAGCCCCCCGCCGAAGAAAGCCCGGCCTTACCCGGCCCGGCAGGGCAAGCCGCCGCTGTGCAAGCCGGAGAGGATCAGCGGGAAAACGGAAGCTTCTATACGGTTCAACTGGGGGATACCCTTTGGGGCATTGCGGGCAGCCCCCTAATCTACAACAACCCCTACCTGTGGCCCCGGCTCTACCTGACCAACCGGGAGCGCCTGGTAGATCCCGATAACCCCGATCTGATAGAACCCGGCCAGGTATTGATGATCCCCCTTCCGGGGAATTCCCGGTACTATTTAGTTCAGGATGGGGATAGTTACACTTCGATAGCTATTTTAATGTACAACAACCCCCTCCTCTGGACGCTGCTGTACGAGACAAACAGATCCCGGATGGTGAATCCTGATAACCCGCACCTTATCTATCCCGGCATGGTAGTGGAAGCCCCGCCTGCCCCGTAAACGCGCCCGCAGGGCGGCCGGGCCCCGCGCCGCCTGCAGCAGGGGCCCGTTAAAGCCCCCCGCAACGCCAAAAGCGGGGCCGGCGCCGGATAGGCGTCAAAACCCCGCTTCCCGTGTACGATTCTTCTTTTTCTTCGAGGTGCCGGGCGCCCTGCCGATGCTTAAGGCGCCAGGTTTTCACCCGCGCCTGTCTCTGGCACGGGCTTTGAAAGCTCTTGATCCTGGATTTCCAGGAGAAGGTTAATCTCCTTCAGAATGTAGGCCTGGTACTTGAGATCGAGTTCCTTGAACAGGTTTACCAGTTTGGTGAAACTTTCGTCCGGATGCTGCCGGAACATTTCTCCCTCGCCGGTTTTGAGCCAGTCTTCGTTCACGTTGAAAGAGGAGCAAATCAGCTTTATGAGCCGGTTGTTTACTTTTCGCTTTTCTACTTCAACCCCCGCAAGGTAGCCGCTTGAGAGGGATATTATCCGGGAAAACTGAACCTGGGAAAGTCTTAAAGCCTGGCGTATCTGCTTGATACGCCGATTGACAGATATAGCCATACTAGCAGTCATTTGAATCATATTATCATATCAATTATGTACTTACAAGACAAGTTCCTTTAAACGCGGGCCCTTCCGAACCCTGCCGGGCTTCGGGATAAGCCCGAATGTCTTGAACAAAAGGGCTGAGCCAAGGAAAATACAGGCTAAGGCGGTACGAAGTGGCGTATATAAAGGTGATCGCGATCGGTGATGTGGTAGGGGAACCGGGGCTTTTAAGCCTGGAGCGGGAACTTCCCGGCCTTATCCGGAACAATGGCGCGGATTTTACGATGGTGAACGGCGAAAACGCCGCCGCCGGATTCGGGATGACCCAGGAGAGCTTCCGCCGGATTCTCCACGCCGGAGCCGACGTGGTTACCAGCGGCAACCATGTCTGGGAAAAGAAGGATTTCTGGCCTTTTCTGGATAGCGAGGAACGGCTCCTCCGGCCCGGCAATTATCCCGGAAAAAGCCCCGGCCGCGGCTGGGTTCTCATTCAAAAAGCCGGGCTTGCCTGGCTGGTAATCAACCTTCAGGGCAGGGAATACATGAGCGCCCTGGACTGCCCTTTCAGGGCTTTTGACGAGATTATAGCTGCCGGCGGGAAAGCGGCCGCCGCCCTTGCCCCGGACACGGCGGAGGCGGCCGGAATACCGGCGCCTGTCGTGCTGGTCGATTTTCACGCCGAGTCCGCCCGGGAGAAGGAAGCCCTTGGCTACTACCTGGACGGGAGGGCGGCTATGGTGGTGGGAACCCACACCCATGTTCAGACGGCGGATGAGCGGGTTCTTCCCAAGGGAACCGGGTATATCACCGATTTGGGCATGACCGGCGTACAGGACGCTGTTATCGGCATGGACACGAAGATATGCCTTGACCGGGCGCGGACCCAGATCCTTTACCGGATGGAAGTTGCCAAAATGCCCGAAAGTTCGGACTGCGGCGTCCGGGGGCTCATTGCGGAACTCGATCCGCAAACCGGGCGAGCCGTATCGGTAAAAAGGATACCCTGGCAGGACGATTAGGCTAAAAGCATGGATAAAGGGATAGCCGCAAACCTTGCGAGGGCCGCGGGCTTTTAGGCCGATAGCCCTGGCTTTGTCGATAGCCCTGGCTTTTGCCGGGGTTCCTTGTGTTGCGGCAAGCGGGCCTTGGAAAAGGTTCCTAAAGGGCCGGGGATTCCCTGCCCAGCGGACTGCCGATCCAGATACTCTCCCCAAGATAGTCAATCCGCCGGCCTTCTATCAGGATCTGCACATCCTTAACATTGGAAAATTCCGTAGCGGTCCATACGATCTGCCGGAGCTGGGCGGCGTAACCTTCCACCCCGAAGGTGTTGTACTGAAAATCCTCACTGAAACTGATATAGGCGGTGTTTCCCCGCACAATAGAGGAAAGGAGCCGGGTTTCGGGCGGGATTAGGGATCTCAGGCCCTGCCGTTCCTCTTCGGCGCTGGGCCCGGCGATAAGGGATCGGAGGCTGTCCGTCAAGGGAGAATCCGAAGCGGGGAGCCGGCGGATAACTCTGGTGCGGAGGATAACCCCCCCCGCGTCGATCCGGACAAAATAGATCCCCCGTTCCTGCCGGGCGGCGGCCGGCGGAGCCGCTGCCGGGGATACCGGGGGAGCTGCTGCCGGAGGCGAAGGCTCCGGCGGTGTTTCCACAGGTGCGGCTTGGGGTCTTGAGGAAGGCTCCGGCGGCGCCACCGGCTGCCGGGGTTCTGTTTCCCCGGAATTCAGGACTGAAACCGCCGGAGGAGCGCTTTCCGCGGGCCGGGAATCGGTCTCTTCCGCGGCCGGAGGCTGGCTCGCGGCGGGAGGGCTCGCGGGCTGAACGGCTGCCGGCGGCGCGGCAGGCAGGGGCGGCGCGGGCTGCGGAGGCTCCTCCGGAGCCTGCCCTGTTTCCCCGGCCTCTTCCCGGCCGCCCGCCCCGGGAAAGCTTAGCGGAAGACGATCAAGGACACGGGTATTTTCCAGAGTTTCCCGTATCCGCTCCCGGTTTAACAGAAAAAGGCTGGCTACAACAATAAAAAAGAAGGCCCAGAACAAGAGCGCGACAGGCCGTTTGGAGGCCGCCCTTCCGGAAGGCTTGTCCGCCTTACGGGAACCGCGCCTGGTATTTTTGGTATTGTTTTTCCGTACAGCCACGGGACAATCATACGAAGAAAAAAGCCTGTCCGCAATCCTTTCAGCCGGCTTCTGTTTTGAGACATCAGACCCCTAAAAACCGCCCGTTCCGGGACGGATCCTCAAGCGCCGCCGCAAG
>JAIRRU010000217.1 GCA_031255815.1 Treponema sp.
AGGCTTTCCCAAAACTTCAGCTTTTGGGAAAGCTGCCTTAAATTTATGGGAAAAAGCGGGCTTTAGACCGCTTTTTCAAGAGCATTTTCCGAAACCAACCGGGTTTTGGGAAATGCTCATCATATAATCAGATATCATAAGACCATTTTTTCGGGCTTTGGGCAAGGCCCGGCGGATAAATTCCGGCGGCGCCGGGAACCTTGCCGTTTTCGGGCGTTTTTTTGCCCGCTAAAGTCATAAATCTTTTGGACATATAGCCGTTCTTGATGTATGATTCCTGAAACGGTTTTGAACTTTTGGCGACGGATCCCTTCCGGGAACCCGCCTGGTTTTGCGGGAGGCTTCGGGAAGGGCGGTTTAGCCCGTTTTTCCCTTCTGAATCCAGGGGGGCTGTTTCAAAAAGCCGATTGTTTGGAACAGCCCCGGCCGGCCGCGGGAAACTGAAACTTTAAGCCGGGACGGCTGTCCCGGCCCGCAGGAGGTAGTATGATCGACAGACGGAATTTGAGTCTTACGGACAAGGATCGCGCCCGTGCGCGTCTGCTTCATCAAATTAGGGAGCGCTGGCAGATTTATCTGCTGCTGATACTGCCTCTGGTGTATCTTTTCATCTTTTCCTACGGGCCTATGGGGGGGCTTGTTATCGCCTTTAAGCGCTACAACTTTTCCCTGGGGATCTTCGGAAGCCCCTGGGTCGGGCTGGACAACTTTAAACGGTTTTTGCAGTCCTACAAATTTGTCCAGGTATTGCGCAATACCCTGACCCTTTCCTTTTACAGCCTGTTTGTTACCTTTCCTATTCCCATCGTTTTTGCCTTGCTGCTTAACGCGCTGCCCTACCCGAAGTACCAAAAGCTGATCCAAACCGTTACCTACATCCCCCACTTTATCTCTACCGTGGTTATGGTCGGCCTTATATTTCAGCTCTTGAATAACCGGACCGGCCTCTACGGGGCGCTTTGGATGGCTCTTACCAATGTTATGCCTCCGGATCTTCTGGCGGTGGGTTCCAACTTCAAACATATCTACGTCTGGTCGGCGGTGTGGCAGGGAACCGGATACGCCTCGATTATCTACTTTGCCGCCCTGTCCAACGTGGATCCCACCCTGCACGAGGCGGCGTTGGTGGACGGCGCCACCCGGTTCCAGCGGGTGCTCTACGTCGATATTCCCTGCATCATGCCCACCGCCAGCATCATGCTCATCCTTGCCGTGGGGGGCATCATGAATGTGGCTTTCGAGAAAACCCTGCTTATGCAGAACAGTTTGAACATCAACTTTAGCGAGGTTATTTCAACCTACGTGTACAAGGTGGGTCTTGCCAGCGGGGTGAATGACTTTTCCCTTTCCGCCGCAATCGGTATGTTCAACTCGGTTATCAATTTCCTTCTTCTTGTCTTGGCCAACTGGGGCAGCAAGAAGCTGAACGGAAGCGGGATCTTTTAAAGAGGAGGAAGCCTTATGGAATTCAGTTTCAGAACCTGCAGCAGGAGCGATAAGTTTTTCTATTTTGCGATTTTTGTCATCCTTACCCTGTTTTTTGTCGCCGTTTTGTACCCCTGCGTTTTCGTGTTTTCCGCTTCCTTTTCGTCGGGTCAGGCGGTGCAGTCGGGCCGGGTGGTGCTTTTTCCGGTCGATCCGACCATAGAAGGTTACCGGACTGTATTTAACACCTCGTCGGTATGGATCGGTTTCAGGAATTCCCTGTTTTACACCCTGGTCGCCACCGCTTTTAACCTGATCATGACCATGACTACCGCCTACTGCCTTTCCCGTTCCGACGTGCCCGGCAGGAACATTATCATGCTTCTCTTTACTTTTACCATGTTCTTTAACGGCGGCATGATCCCTACGTACATGCTTATCCGGGGCCTGGGGATGCTGAACACCCCCTGGGCGCTGATTGTTCCGGGGGCGATAGGGGTGTACAATATGATTATCGCCAAGACCTTCATCCAGAGCAGCATCCCTCTTGAACTGCTGGACGCGGCGAAAATAGACGGCTGTAGCGATATTGGTTACTACGTGCGGATAGTGCTGCCCCTTTCCCAGGCGATTATCGCGGTACTGGTGCTGTTCTACGGCGTCGGCCACTGGAACGCCTACTTTAACGCCATGATCTATCTGCACAACAAGAACCTGTACCCCCTGACCATCTTCCTTCGGGAGATCCTTATGGCAAGCCAGATAGACCCCGGAACCGTGCAGGATCCGGAACTCCAGATGCGGCTTGCCGAATCCGCCGCGGTGATCAAGTACTCCCTTATCATCGTAACCATGGTGCCGGTTATTATGATCTATCCCTTTGTGCAGAAGTACTTTATTAAGGGCGTAATGATAGGTTCGGTAAAGGGTTAAGTTCCGCCGCCGCTTTCGATGCGGGAACCCGATCCGGTTTTGACTATTTCCACCCGGCAGGGGATGCGGGATCGCATTTCCCCCACATGGGAGATGAGCCCCACCGTGCGGTGTTCCCGCAGTTCGTCCAGGATGAGGAGGGCCTTGTCCAGGCTGCCCTCGTCCAGGCTGCCGAAGCCTTCGTCAATGAATACCGCGTCCAGGCGCACCCCGCCGGAGCGGCTCTGGATGGAATCGGCAAGCCCCAGGGCAAGGCTTATGGAAGCCATGAAACTTTCGCCCCCGGAAAGGGTGGCGCAGGGCCGGGTCTTTCCCGTATAGGCGTCAAAGACGATCAGATCCAGCCCGGCGTATCCCCGGCCGCTTTCCCGTTCGCTGTCAAGGAGCAGGGAGTAGCGGGATTCGCTCATCCTTTCGAGCCGCCGGGTGGCAAAGGCGGCAACCTCCGCAAGGTAAAGCCCCAGAAGCCAGGAATCGAAGGGGTTTTTCCGGGGGTTCTTCCCCGCCAGATCGTCCGCCAGGTTTTTCAGCCCCCGGGCCTTTTCGCTAAGTGTCTGGCAGCGCCTGCCCGCTTCCTCAAGGGCTTCCCGATCCTTCTCCATTCCGGTGAGTTCCGCGTAAGCCCGGTCCCGTCCGGCTTCCCCTTCCGCAATTTCCGCCTCCAGCCCGCGGAGCCTTTCCCCGGCAGCCGCAAGCGGGGAAGCGGAATCCCGGGCAGGATCGTCCGGGCAGGGTTCCTCCCCCAGATCCTTCAGTTCCTGCCGGATAAGCCCAAGCTGCTTTTTCTGCTCGCTGATTCGGGAATCCAGCGCCGCCTTTCCCTCGTACCAGTTTTTAATTTCCCGATCCAGCGATTCTTCCGCTTCCCGTTCCAGAAGGCTTTCCGTCAGGGTCTCGGGATCTTTAAAGGGGCTTGCCGCCAGTTCCCGCTGGAGGATCGCCCCGGCTTCCGCCAGCTCCCTTTCTGTTTCCCCTTTCCGCTTTAGGGCGTTCGTTTCGTCCGCCCCGGCCGCGGCCAGGCTCCGGCCCGCCCGGTCAAACTCTTCCCGGTACGCGGCGATGAGCCCTTCCTTTTCCGCAATCAGTTCGTCAAGCCTTTCCAGGCTGAGGCCGCCGGGAATTTCCGCCTCCAGGGATCTTTTCAGGCTTTCGCATTTCCTTTCCCCCTCCCCGATCCCGGCGGCAAGGTTCTTTTCCTTTTCCGCCGTTCCGGCCAGCTCTTTTTCGTTCTCCGTAAGCCTCTTTCGCAGCTCTTCCCGCTCCCGGTAGAGGATCTTTATCCGGCCCTCCGCCTCCCGGATCTTCCCCTGCCGGGAGACGAGTTCGTTAAGAAGGCCGGAGCTCTCTTTTATGATCCGGTCGAATTCCTCCGCCGGAAGGAGGGAATCCCCGGGCCCGCCGGGCAAAACGATCCCCCCCGGGGCGCCCTGTTTTATTTCCCGGATCTCGGCTTCCAGGGCGGAAAGATCCCCGCGGATCTTTTCCCGGGCGCCGGTTTTTTCCCGGTATTCCGCCTTTAGGGCGGAAAGCTCCACCTCGTCTTTCCGCAGGGAGCCTTCCTGGGCGGCTATCCGCTCGTCCAGGCTGAAAGGGGAAGGCCCCGCCGGAGCCGGGCGGGGATGTTCGGTGGCGCCGCAGACCGGGCAGGGAAGGCCCGGTTCCAGAAGCCCCGCCAGGCGGGCCGCCATATCCGCGTTTTCCCCCGCCAGTTTTTCTTCCCTCAAAGCCCTGAGTTCCTCCCCCAGGATGGCTATCCGCCTTTCCAGCCCGGCCTGCCGTTCCTCAAGGCCCCTGAGGCTTTCCCCGGCGGCGGCCCCTTCCCGGGAAAGCCCCTCCTTCCGGAGGGCGGTTTTCCGCAGGGCCATACAGGCGTCCTTATAGGCCCTGGTTTGCTCCAGCCGCCTTTGGGTTTCCCCGGCCTCTGCCGCAAGGGCTTCCAGGCCCGCGATCTCCTGCTCCTGCTTTTCAAGGCCCTCCCGGAACAGGGCGTTTTTCTTTTCAAGCCCCGCCTTAAGCCGCCGGGTTTCCGCCGCTCCGGCTTTGGCAATTTCGAGCTTCCCCCTCTCTTCTTCCATGCTGATGAGGAGGGGCCGCTGTTCCCGAAGCCGGCGGCTTTCTTCTTCCAGCCTTTGGGAGTCCCGGATTCGTTTTTCCCCTTCCGCGTAGGCCCCTTCCGCCCCGGCCCGCCTTTCCCGCGCCTCTGCGAGGGCCCCGGCGGCGATCCGGTCTTCCTCCTCCGCCTGTTCAGCGGCCCTAAGGAATTTTTCCAGCGGCCGGGCCTTGCGGCACCGGGAGAGGGCGCCTTCCTTTTCCTTTACCGCTCCGGCCTTTTCCCCGGCCTCCCTTGCCCGCCCGCCGCTTTCCGCCAGCCGGGCCGCGGCCTCCGCCTCGTTCCGCCTTAGACTGTGAATCCGGCGCAGCTTCTGTTCCTCCTCCCCCAGGCTGGAGAGCTTTTCCTTTATCCGCCGGTACGCCTCCTCCGCGGCCTTGTGCCGGGCCGGGTAGTCTTCCGAACCCAGGCGGCCCTGAATATCCTCCAGCGCCCGCCGGGCTTCCGCCGCCAGGGCCTGGGCCTCCCCGGCTTTTTTGCGGGCAAGCTCCCTTACCCGGGCGGCCTTTTCAACGGGAAAGAGTTTCCCCAGCACCTTTTGCCGTTCCGCGGTGTTTTGCCGCAGGAATTCGGCGAATTCACCCTGGGGGAGGAGGACGATTTTAAAAAATTCCTCGGCTTCAAGGCCGATAAGGGCCCGGATCTTCTTGTCCGCCTCGGTCTTTCGTGATGTTCCGTTTATTTTGTTCCCCCGGAGGATCTCCCAGAGCACCGCGGTTTCGTCGATCAGGGTGGTTCCGCTTCCGCGTTTCCGCCTGCGTTCGTACCTGGGGCTCCGTTCCACCAGGTAGCGCCTTTCCCCCAGGGAGAATTCCAGGGAAACCCGGCATTCCGCCTCCTCCGCGGCGTGATCGCTCCTCAGCCGCGCCGTATGGCCCCCCCTGCTGCCCGGCGCTTTTCCGTAGAGGGCAAAGCAGACGGCGTCGAAGATGGTGGTCTTGCCGGAACCGGTCTTGCCGCTTATGAGAAAGATATCCTCCAGGCGGGAAAAGTCCAGCTCCTCCCTTCCGGCAAAGGGGCCGAAATTTTCCATTATCAGTTTTTCAGGTTTCACGGTTCCTGTTCCTCCCCCTCAAGCTCTCCGAGGAGCTCGCGGAACAGGGCAAGTTCCCCCTCGTCCGCCTCCCCGTAAAGCCCGGTGAGGAATTCCCTGAAATCCTCCGCCGTGTCCCGCCGTTCCCCGGTTTTTTCCGCCGGGTTTCCCGGGCCGGCCTGTCCCGCCAGAAGCCCGGACAGCGCGGCGTCCTGCCGGATTGCCAGGAGCCGGGGGAAATTCTTTCTCAGTATAGCAAGGGCGTTTTCCGTAAGCCCCCGATCGCTTAAGTTTATCTCCAGATAATCTTCCGCAGCCGCGGAAAGTTCCGTATCCCCCGGAGGAAACCGGAAGAAGCGTTCAAAGGGGCCGGAAAGCCGGCGGAGCTTCCGCAGAGGCGAAACGGGGAGGGGCTTCAAGTTCGGCGGCAGGCCCGCCGCCGCGGTATCAAGTTCCACCGAGAGGAAGTACTTTTCCGATCCCGCCTCGCCGAAAGAGTAGGCCAGAGGGCTGCCGGAGTACCAGCCGTTTTTCCCGGCCTGCTGCATCCGGTGGAGGTGGCCCAGGGCGACATAGTCAAACCCGGCAAACAGTTCCATGTCCGCAAGTTCCGCGCTGCCCAGGAAGATCCTTTCCGAGCCCGCCTCCCGGCCCCCGGAGGCAAAGAGATGGGCCGCCAGCACAAAGCGGGAAACCCCTTCGGCCTTGCAGCGCAGCCGGGCCTCCTCAAGCCGCCCCGCCGCCTCCGCGACGGAGCCTGTCCGGGAACCCGAAGCGGGCGCCTCCTCCCCGCCCTTCCCGGGGGCCGCCTCTTCCGGTTCCCCGGCGGGGCCCTGCCGGAAGGAGGCGGGGCTGAGGAAGGGGAGCAGGAAGAAGGCGCAGCTTTTCCCGTTTTCCGGATCCTTCAGGATAAGCGGCCTTCCGGACTCCCCGGGATCGGTAACAAAGCGGAGCCCCAGCCCGGCGAAGATCTCCCGCCCGAAACCCAGCCGGGCCGGGGAATCGTGGTTGCCGGGAATAACCAGTATTTCCAGGGAGGGGCGCCGGGCTTTGATATTCCCCAGGAAGGAACCGAAGAGCTCCACCGCCTCTATCGAAGGGATGGATCGGTCGTACACGTCGCCGGCGATGATAAGGGCCTGGTAAGATTCGTCCGTCAGGATATCGGCAAGGCCCTCCAGCATATGGCGCTGATCCTCGATAAGGCTCTGTTCGTGGAGAACCTTTCCCAAGTGCAGATCCGCGGTGTGGAGGAATTTTATCATCGCTTATGTTAAGCCGGAAGGCCCCGGCGGGGAATTTTCACCGGGCTTAGCGGCCCGCCCCGAATTCCAGGGCCTTGGCCCGGGCTTCGGGAATCCAGCCCTGAAGATCCTTTATCCTCGTCTGGTGGGAAGGGTGGGTGCTCAGAAACTGGGGGATGCCCCCTCCCCCCAGAGCGCCCATCCGTTCCCAGAAGGGCACCGCCTCGTCCGGGTTGTAGCCCGCCACGGCCATAAGGATAAGGCCGATGCGGTCTGCCTCACTCTCGTGAGCGCGGCTAAAGGGCAGGGTGCCGAAAATTTCCGAGCCCGCGCCGTAAAGCGTCATGGCCAGGGCCTGGGTTTCCGCCGAGCGGTTCGTGGTAAGGACGCTCAGACCCGCGGCGCCGATCTGCTGCAGCACCCCGGCGCTCATCCGCTGCTGCCCGTGGTTCAGCAGGGCATGGGCAACTTCGTGGCCCATTACCGTGGCAAGCCCCGCCTCCGTAGCGGTAACCGGAAGTATCCCCGTATACACCACGATCTTTCCGCCGGGCATACACCAGGCGTTAACCTGGTTATCCTGTACCAGACGGTACTCCCAGCGGTAGTCTTTCAAATAATCCCCCGCGCCTTCGGCGTTAAGCCAGCTCTCCGCCGCCCCGCGGATACGCGCGCCTACCCTCTCCACCAGCCGGGCCTCCGCCGTTCCGGAAATCACCGTATTCTCCTTAAGGAATTCCTGGTACTGCTGGAAAGACGAGGGAAAAAGCTGGCTGTTATCCACAAAGGCCATGGTATTCCTGCCGGTAAGGGGATTGGTCACACAGGCGATGAAGATCCCCAGGCTTATCAGCCCCGCGGACAAAGCCGCGATAAAAACAGGCAAAAACTTCTTCATAGGGGGGAATTATAGGAAAGGGCAGGTAAAAAAACAATGCTCCGCCCTGCAAAAGGCGGAAAAGCGCCCGGAGTTTGTTGCGTTTCGCGCGTAAATAAGCAGGCTCTTGTTCCAAAACCCGCTCGGTTTTAAAGCAACCGTTGTTCAGAAACCGGAGCTTCTGAACAACCTTATGCGGGCCAGGGGGCTTTAATATTCGGCCCGGCCCTTGCGGGATTTTTTGAGCAGTTTCCGCTGGATCGCCTTCTTCTTCCGGTTCAGGATCGTAGAGGGTTTTTCATAGTATTCCCGTTTTTT
>JAIRRU010000219.1 GCA_031255815.1 Treponema sp.
AGGCTTTCCCAAAACTTCAGCTTTTGGGAAAGCTACCTTAAATTTATGGGAAAAAGCGGGCTTTAGACCGCTTTTTCAAGAGCATTTTCCGAAACCAACCGGGTTTTGGGAAATGCTCATATACCATTGCTTTTAGCCTAAACAGCCTGCTGGTATCCGGTCTCTATTCAAAAGGCGGATAAAAAAGTTAAAAAGTCGAAGATGAAAGAAGAATATTCTACCACGAAGGCGCGCAAAGGAACACAAAGGGCCGGGTTTCTTAGCATTTTCCCGCCTTCGCGCGCCTTCTCCGCCTCTGCGGCAAATTTTTTTAAACTGAGCCTGCTTCGCCGGGAACGGGGTTTCCGCGCCAACCGGGTTTTGGAACAAGCTCAAACTATCGGGTTTTTATGGCCGGCTCGCCCGTAGAACTCCTGGCCGCCCCGGGGGACGAGGGCCGCCGCCTGGACCGGGTTCTGCGCAAGGCCCTGCCGCGGCTCCCCCTGTCCCGCATCCACCGCCTGCTGCGGGAGGGGAGGATCAGGGTGGACGGCCGCCGGGCCGGGCCGGGCGACCGGCTTCGCGCCGGGCAGATCATCCGCGTGCCCGCGGAAGAGGCCGGCCCCGCCGCCGGGGGGGAAAGGGGAAGCCGCCCGGGGAGGGCGGAACCTGCCCCTCCGGATCCGGGGGAACTGGATATTATCTTTGAAAGCCCCGATCTCCTGGCGCTGAACAAACCCGCGGGGCTGGCGGTTCACGGCGCCCGCAGCCTGGATACCCGGGTGCGGGCCTACCTCGGCCCCCGGCTCCCCCCCTCCCTCTCCTTTAAGCCCGGCCCCCTCCACCGGCTGGACAGGCCGACCAGCGGCATCGTGGTCTTCTCCGCAAGCCTGGCGGGGGCCCGTTTTTTCAGCGCCCTGCTCCGGGAAGGCTCCCTGGTCAAACACTACCTGGCCCTGGCGGAAGGCCCGGTAGAGGCCGCCGGGGTCTGGGAAGACGGGCTCCTGCGGGACAGGGATCGGCGCAAAACCCTGCGGGCGGAGGAAGGGGCCGATGGGGCCTCCCGGGGGAAAGGGGCCCGCACCCGCTTTAAACCCCTCTGCCGGATCAGGGATTTTACCCTGCTTGAACTGGAGCCGGATACGGGACGAACCCACCAGATCCGCGCCCAGGCCGCCTTCCACGGCCACCCCCTGGCCGGGGACCGGAAGTACGGCGGCGGCCCAAGCCCGGTTCCTAAAAGCCCGGACGGTACAGGTCCCGGCATCAGCTTCCTCCTCCACGCCTGGCGGCTGGAAATTCCCCCGCCCTGCCCGCTTGAAGGCAAAGAGGGCGGGCCCCTTCTCCCGCCCCTGCTGGAGGCCCCGCTTCCGGGTTACTTCCGGGAAACCCTGCTTCGCCTTTTCGGCGAAAAGGGCCTGCGAACAGCGCGGTAACCGCGGGCGGGCAAATTTTACTACCGGAAAATCGCGGCGCTTAGCCCCGGCGCTGCCGGGGTATTTCCGAAGGAGAGGGCGGTTTAACCAAAACGCTTAGTATTACTGCCAAAGAAGGGCGGCGATCCGGCCCGCCGCTTTAACGCGGCCCTGGAAAATTATACCGCTGGCAGCAAAGGACTGTACCTTTTCGGCCCCGCCCCCTATACTTAGGATGATGCTCTGGGATTTGCTCCGGCCTTTCAGGAGAATTAAAGTATACGCCCTTGTTGGGGAAAGCGGTACGGGAAAGAGCTTCCGGGCAAAGCTCGTGGCCCAGAGATACGGCATTGACTACATCATCGACGACGGGCTCCTTATCAAAGATAACCGTATCCTGGCGGGCCATTCGGCGAAAAAGGAAAAAACCTTCCTGGCGGCGGTAAAGGTGGCTCTTTTTGATGAAAAGGCCCAGCGGGACGAGGTGGCGCGGAAGTTCCAGGGTGAAAAGATCCGGAAGGTGCTGGTTCTGGGAACCTCGGAAAAAATGGTGAACAAGATCGCCGCCCGGCTGCAGCTGCCCAACCCGGACAAGATAATCAAGATAGAGGATATCGCCTCCCAGGCGGATATCGAAAAGGCCATCCGGACGCGGAAAATCGAGGGAAAGCATGTTATTCCCCTGCCTTCCATCGAGGTAAGGAGGAGCTACCCGAATATCTTTTACGAGGCGGTACGGATATTCAAAAAGAAAAAGGTGGAATCAGGCGGGCCTGCCGAGGGAATCGGCCCCACGCCGAAGATCCTGGAAAAGTCCGTGGTCAGGCCGGAGTACTCCAAACGGGGCAAGGTGATCATTTCCGAGGCGGCCCTGAGCCAGATGGTCATTCACTGCGTGGACGAGTATAATTCCGATATCCGGGTTAAAAAAATCCAGGTAAAGGACGATAAGATGGGGTACCGGCTGGTAATTACCATCGACGTGCCTTACGGGATCCAGCTTGGGGGAAACATCCACGAGCTCCAGCAGTACATCATAGAAAACATCGAGCGCTACACCGGTATACTCATTGAGGAAGTGAATATTATAATCGACAAGATAATCCAGCGGGACGCGGCCGGCCAAAGGCACGATTAAGGGAGGATCTATGAAGAGAACATGGCTCAGTATTACTATTTTTCTAACCCTGATCCGCGCTGTCCCCGGACAGCAGTTCCCGAGCCAGCATTACGAACTGATCGCCGGAACCGGGGCGGGGGAATCCCCCGGGGAAGCCGGGGAGCTGGAGGCCCTTGCCCGGGAAATGGAAAGCCGCTTTTCGGTCTATACCCAGCTTTTCCGTTTCGACCCCGCCAGGCTGGACATTCCCCTTAAAGTGCGGATCATAAAAGATACCGGAGCCTACAATTCCTATATCTCCGCCCGGCTCGGGGGCCCGAGGCCCGGGGCGGTGTATATCCACTACCAGGACGCCGCCCGGCGGGAGCTGGTGGTAAACCGGGGCGGGACGGAGGAAAACCGCGTCCTCCCCTATCAGGCTTTTATCCAGTACCTCAGGGCCTTTATCCCAAGCCCCCCCTCCTGGCTGCGGGAGGGCTTTGCCATATACTTTAGCACCCTGGCCTACTCCCCCGCCGGAGGGCTGCAGTACAACGAAAACCTGTCCTGGCTTGAGGCGGCGAAAACCCCGGGAAGGGGCTTTCCCCCGCTGGAATCGATCCTCCTTGCCGGCCAGGGGGGGGAACCTGAAAACTTCCGGGCTCTTTCCTGGGCCCTGGTGTCTTTCTTCCTCAACAGCGGGAACGAAAATTACTTCCGCTCCCTGATTGAAAGCTTCATGCTCCTCTCCCCCGCGGCGGACGCGGCGCAGAACTCCCGGATAGTATGCGATCACCTGGGCCGCTGGGGGGATCTTGCCGGGATGAGGGCGGATTTTATCGCCTATCTGGATTCCCGGAAAACCTTTCTTGAATTTATGAACGAGGGCGAGACCGCCTACGCGGCAAAGGACGCCTTCACGGCGGAATACTCCTTTATGAGCGCCATGAACCAGAAGCCCGAACACTACGCCCCCTACTACTACCTGGGGCTCTTAGCCTACGAAGACGGCCGTTACGAGCAGGCGGAGGGGTTCTACCGGCAGAGCATCGAAAGGGGCGCCGACCAGGCCCTGGTTTTATACGCCCTGGGGATCAACGCCGTGAGCGCGGGAAAGAACAGCGAGGCCCTTAACTTCCTGCTCCAGGCCGCCGAACTCTCCCCGGAACGCTACCGCGCCAGGGCGGAGGATCTGATAAAGAGGCTGGGCGGGTAGGGCGCCGCGCCCAGGCCGGGCGGCTCAGGGCCGGTGCCGGTAGACCTCCGCCCCGAGGTAGCGGGAAAAAGCCTCTTCCAGGACATCGGCGTAATGGCCCCGCACAAAACAGACATGGTGCTCAAAGCCGTTCAGCGCGATGTAGCGCAGCAGATCCTGCAGGCCCGGCACATGGCAAAGGGCAAGCCCGCCCTTGGTGGGGATCCTCTCCCCGCCGAATTCCCCTTCCCCCACGTAGAGTTTCAGGATACCCCGCCGATCGTCGGTACTGATCTTGGCGAAGGTCATCGGCCCCGGGGCAACCTGGCCCTTGCAGGCCCCGAAACACTTTTCCGGCCCGAGGGTGCTGCCAAGGACATCCAGGTTTTCGATTTCAATTTCCGACGCGAAAAAACTTTTCGGGAAATTGGAACAGTGAAGGCAGACGCAGCTGTCCCTGTCGTCACGGGCGTTGTTGTTCCAGTCCATATACGCCGGGGCCGTGCCGGAAGCCCTTGCGCAGGCCAGCATGGTCAGGGCCCCGGTTACGTCGGCCTCGCAGGCGGAAGGTTTCCCCTTTTCGCCCATCATGCTCATGCCAAGACAGGCGGCGCAGCCGTAATTATGCTGCAGGGAATCCCAGCACTGGACGGCGCTGGCGTCGCAGTCCAGCCCGTCCACCGTTTCTTCCATGGCAAGGCTGAGCCGGGCCTGTTTTTCAATCTTTTCCCCGCTGATTGAGGGCGGGATAGTCCCGTAGGATCGGATCTCCCGGATCCGCTCCGCTATCTTTTGCGTATCCCCGTAGCAGGAGGCCCGGGCGATGATCTCCGACAGGTCTACGGTCTGAACGCTGATCCTGTGCCGCTGCAGAATTTTTTCCGAATACCGCACCGTGTTGAAGGCTACGGGCCGGGCCCCGAGGGCCGCTATCCTTGCCCCGCGGATGCCCCGGACAACCCGGCACAGGGCGGCGAATCTTTCCAGGTCAGCGGTGAATTCGGGGGAATCAATGCCGCAGCTGTGCAAACGGGTAAGGGAGTAGGGAATACCCCGCTGGTAAAGGTTGTTGCAAACCGAAAGCTTGCCGCAAAAGGCGTCCCGCCGGTTTGCCATATCCAACTTGCCAAAGTCGTCGTCGCAGGCCTGTATCAGTACCGGCACGCCGAGTTCCGAACGATCGATAGCCTCCGCTATCCCCAGTTCCTCGCCGAAATTGGGAAGGATAACAATGATGCCGCAAATTTCGTCCCGGTGAGCCTTGAACAAGGCCGAGCAGGTTTTTGCCTCCTCGAAACTCATCACCGCTCCCAGGCTGGTCTGCGCCTCGCTTACCATGACGGCGCCGAATCCCAGCCCCTCCAGCTTTCTGCCGATAGCCTCCCGGGCGCTTTTTACCAGATGGGAGGGGAAAAAGCTCCTGGTTGATACGATAACGCCAAAGACCTGTTTAGCCGGATCACTCATCCCTGTCTCCTTTAAAATCCGCCGGGCCGGTGATAAGGGACACGGCCTTTTTCCAGCCCTCGTAGAGCCTTTCCGCCTCTCCGGCCTCCATCGCCGGGCGGACGATCCTGGCCCCGGCTTCGGAAAAGAGTTTCTCCCTCGTGGAAAGACCCGCCCCTATGGCGGCGCAGTAGGCCGCTCCCGCGCCGGACAACTCCTCAATGCCGCTTACCCTAAGCTCTATGCCCAGAATATCCGCCTGAAACTGCATCAGGAAGGGATCGCGGGTGGCGCCGCCGTCGGCCCTGATGGACGAAAGAGGCCGGCCCGTGGAGGCGTCGATCGCCCGGATCACGTCCTTTATCTGGTAGGCGATGCTTTCCTCCGCGGCCCGGACAATCTGGGCCTTGCCCGTCCCCCGGTTCATGCCGACAATGGCCGCCCGGGCGCTGTCGGAAAACCAGGGCGCCCCGAGGCCGGAAAAGGCGGGGACAAAGTACACGCCGCCGGTAGTTCCGGCAGAGGCGGCTATTTCCCCCGCCTCTGCCGGAGAGTTGATAAGCCCCGCTTCTTCCGCCAGCCATTTGATAATCGCCCCGCTGTAGTTGATGTTCCCCTCCAGCGCGTAATCGGCCCTGCCCTCCATGCCCCAGGCCAGGCTCGCCACCACGCCCGGCCCCGGCGAGGGCCGGATCGTTCCGGTATTCACCATGACGGAGGATCCGGTACCGTAGGTTACCTTTGCCATGCCGGGGCTGCGGCACTGGTTCCCGAACAGGGAGGCCGAGGAATCGGCCAGAACCCCGTGGATGGGAACGGGTTTTTTAAAGAGGCCCTCCAGGCTGGTTTCCCCGAAACAGGCGTCGCTCATGCAGATTTCCGGCAGGCAGCCGGGCTTTAAGCCGAAGTCGCCAACAATGCCCTCGTTCCAGGCAAGCGCGCCCAGATCCAGAAGCTGGGTTCTGCTGGCGTTTGAAAAGTCGGTCTTGAAAGAGCGGCCCCCGGTCATTTTGAAAACCAGCCAGGTATCTATGGTGCCGCAGCAGAGGATCCCCCTCTCCAGGGCCTCTTTCGCCTCGGGGTAATTGGCAAGCACCCAGCCGAATTTCGCCCCCGAAAAATAGGGGGACAGGTTGAGGCCGGTAAGATCCCGCACCTTTTCGGCAAAACCGGGGTAGCTGATCCGCTTTATAAACTCCGCGGCCCGGCCGCACTGCCAGACAACCGCGTCGCAAAAGGCCTTGCCCGTTTCCCTGTTCCACACAACGGAGGTCTCCCGCTGATTTGAAATACCGATCGCCGACACCTTGTCCGGGCTCAGGGCCGCCTTTTCCAGGACTTTTTTTACTGCGGCGGCGGTATTCCGGTAAATTTCCTCCGGGTCGTGGGAAACCCAGCCTTTTTCGTTTTTTATCTGCCGGTGGGGCAGATCCTCCCGGCCCAGGAGGCGGCCCCGTTCATCCCAAACCATGGCCTTGGTTCCCACCGTGCTCTGATCAACCGAAACGATATACGCCATATTCACCCCAGTAACGATAACGCGGCCCGGGCAATACCTTCCGCGTCCAGCCCGTAATAGCGGAAAAGCTCGCTGTTTTTCCCCACCCGGTATTCCTCATCGGGAAATCCGAGGATCTTCATCCTTACCGGATGCCGCTCCCCGAACAAATGACTCAGCCCCTCGCCCAGACCGCCGTGCACGCTGTGCTCCTCCACGGTAAGAACCCTCCCCGTTTCAAGCGCGGCCCTGAGCGCCGTCTCCTCGTCCAGGGGTTTCAGCGACCACATGTCAATCACCCTGGCGCCGATTCCCCGGCCCTTCAGCATGGCCGCCGCCGTTTTCGCCGGGAAGACCGTCTCGCCGCAGGCGATTATGGCCAGATCGTCCCCCGGGCAGAGCATTTTCGCCTTCCCCTCCGTAAAGGCCTCCGGCTCCTGATAGACCGCTTCCACGTCGCCGCGGCCTGTCCGCATATAGGCCGGCCCTTCCATCCGGGTTAAGAGCCCGGTAATCGCCCCGGCCGCCACATTGTCGCTGGGTACGAAAATTTTGATATTCGGAAGCGCCCGGAGGGACGCGAAATCGTGAAGGGCCGTATGGGTTCCGCCCAGGGGGCCGTAGCTTACCCCCGCGCTCACCCCGATTATCTTAACGTTGCTCCGGTTGTAGGCCACGTCTATCTTGATCTGCTCAAAGCTCCTGCCGCAAAGGAAACACGCGGGGCCCGCCACAAAAACATTCCTGCCCGTTGACGCGAGGCCGGAGGCCAGGGCGACGGCGTTTTGTTCGGCGATTCCCAGCTCCAGGAACTGATCCGGCAGTTCCCGGGCAAAGCTGTCCAGGGTTACGCTTCCCCGGGAATCGGTGGCTACCGCATAGATCCGGGGATTTTTCAGCGCCGCTTCCAGCAAGGCCTTGGTAAAAGCTTTTCTGCAGGATACCTTTGCCACCGCCCGCCCCTCAAATTCCCAGCCGGGAAGCGAGATCCGCCCTGATCTTCAGGTACTGTTCTTCGGTCGGGATCATGTGGTGGGATTCGGCAATATGCTCCAGTACCGCCGATCCGTAACCCTTTACGGTTTTGGCGATAATAAGCCGGGGCTTCCCGGCGCTTTTCTCATTCAGCGCCCCGAGGATGGAGGCCGGCTCGTGGCCGTCGCAGCGAAGCACCTGCCAGCCGAAGGCAAGGTACTTTTCCTCCAGGCTTTCCAGCGGCATAACTTCTTCGGTAGCCCCGCTGATCTGCAAACCGTTCCGGTCGATAAAGGCGGTAAGCTTATCCAGGGAGAACTTCGACGCCGCCATGGCAGCCTCCCAGACCGTCCCCTCCTCCTGCTCCCCGTCCCCCATAAGAACCGTGATTTTTGAATCGAGCCCGTCCTGCCTGCACCCGTAAGCCATGCCGACGGCGATGGACAGCCCGTGCCCCAGGGAGCCGGTGGCCATCTCAACGCCGGGAACCTTCGCGGTAGGGTGCTCCGCCAGCTCGGTTCCGAAGCGGGCGTAGGTTTCCAGCTCCTCCCGGGGAAAGAAATTAAGCCCGGCCAGCACGGTGTAGAGAGCCTCCGCGCAGTGCCCCTTGCTCATGACAAAACGATCCCGGGAAAACTCCTTCCGGATCATCTTTCCCGTATCGAACCAGGCATGGTACAGGGTAACCAGAATGTCCATCGCCGAAAACGAGCCCCCTATATGACCCGCCTTGGCGGCGCAGACCATCTCCAGCACCTCCAGACGGCGCTGCCAGGCGATCCGCTTGAGTCCGGCCCCCTCTTCCGCGGCTTCCAAAATTTCCACACAGCCCTCAGCTTAATATTTAGTAAAATTCATTGTATTTCAGAACTTAATTATTGTCAATTGAGCTTGTTCCAAA
>JAIRRU010000092.1 GCA_031255815.1 Treponema sp.
ACATGCCCCTTTGGGCTAACGGGCAGAACGGCAAGGAGCTTCGGGCGGTGATGGGGAACAAGCCCGTCGGCGGTATTTTTAATATGGGCTTCGAGGACAGGCACCGCTGGAAAGACTCGGTACAGGGCGGCGGCGAATTGCGGCTTTTTGTTTCCGAAGGGGTCGCCCAGGGGCTGCGCTGCTGGTTCACCAAATTCCACGGCAAGATCTACGACCGCCGCTGGATGGGCACGGTAAAGGAACTGTACAATCGTTACGCCGATTGGGAACCCTACCTGCGTAATACCGCGAACCTTGCCCGGGTGGGGCTGGTTTACTCCCAGGCCACGGGGAAATACTACGGCGCGGAAAAAGCCCGGGAAAAGGTAGAGCGTCCCGTCAACGGGTTCTACCAGGCCCTGACGGAAAGCAGGATCCCTTTCGAGATGGTTCACGAAAGTTACCTTACCGATCAGGCTTACCTTTCCCGCTTTAAAACCCTGATCTTCCCCAACATCGCCTGCCTTTCCGATGCCCAGTGCGAAGGGGCCAAGGCTTTTGTCAAAGCCGGGGGCGGCCTCGCGGCCACCTACGAGACTTCCCTTTACGACGAAGGGGGGAATAAAAAAGCCAACTTCGGCCTTGCCGGACTTTTCGGGGTGGATCTGGCGGGGGAGGCGGAAACTTTTATGAAGAATTCCTACCTGAGGCTGGAAACGGACACGAAGCACCCGGTTTTGGCGGGCTTCAGCGGCACGGAACGGATCGTCAACGGCGATTCCCGGCTTCCGGTAAAGGAGAACGTTCCCTTCCCCGTTAAACCCCTAACGCTGATCCCCTCCTACCCGGATCTCCCCATGGAAGAAGTCTATCCCCGGCAGGATCACACGGGCATCGCCGAACTCTACCTGCGGGACTACGGGGCGGGCCGGGCGGCCTACTTTCCCTGGGACATAGACGCCGCCTTCTGGGATCTCCTTACCCTGGATCACCTGCGGCTCTTTATCAATACGGTGGACTGGCTTAGCCGGGAGGATCGCTTAATCACCCTGAAGGGGCCGGGGCTTTTCGATGTGGCGGTGTGGAAACAGGAAAAGTCCATTACCGTTCACCTGGTCAACATGACCAACCCCATGTATATGCAGGGCCCGGTAAGGGAACTCCTCCCCTCCTTCCCCCAGGAACTTACCCTGACGCTTCCCCAGGGGGTAAAGCCAACGGCAGTAAAACTGCTCTCCGCCGGAAAAGAGGCGCCCTGCAAACTGGAAGGGCAAAAACTCAGCTTAACGGTGCCGCCGTTTCTGGATCACGAGGTAGTGGCCATAGATATTTAAGCCTCAGTTGAGCTTGTTCCAAAACCCGGTTGGTGCGGAAACTTCGTTTCCGATGAAACAGTTGACAATGGTTTTGCTGTATGGCAATCTATGATAAGGCTTTGTTGTCAAAGTAAAGGAGGAGGATGGAAAATGACAAGCCGGAAATTGCGGAAACTGTCTATTATGGTGATGGTTTTGTTTATCGGATTGGCGGATGGCTTGTTTGCCCAGCAGTATGAGATCACCAGCGTGGAATACCTTGGAGATTTCATAGACAGCGGCCCGCTAAATAGAGCCGTAAACGCAGCAGTCGCTAAATACCAACGGCAAAATCCCGGATTCACTTTTACTATTGCTGAAGGGTTTAATCATTTTGAAATGAAAATGATAGTTGATCTATGGGAAGAGGAATTGTCAGAAAAAGTAAATATTGATTCATTATGGGTTGTATTTGTAACGCCCCGGCGCGATATAACGAACAACAAATATATAATTCTTTTTCAAGGCTGGCCGATGGCCGTAAACCCTTATGCCGTCTGGCTATATCGCGGCAGAAGCAGGTAGGCGTCACCTGTTCTATTATCAAGGTAAAGGATATGGAATACTATTCTTTTATCCTTCCTTCTTCGGCTTTATGCGCCTTCGCGGTTAAAATATTCTTCTTTCAGTGGAAGCTGTTACAAAACTTCAGTTTTTGGAACAAGCTCAGTGTTTAAAGTGCCGGGTTCCGGTAAAGACCATGGCGATGCCGTGCTTATCGCAGGCTTCGATGGAAAGTTTATCGTTCACCGATCCTCCGGGCTGGATGACGGCCTTTATCCCCGCGGCGGCGGCGGCTTCCACCACGTCGGGGAAGGGGAAGAAGGCGTCCGAGGCCAGGACGCGGGCGCCTTGCCCGTCGGCGAAGGCTCCGGCGGCGCGGCCCGGTTCCCCGGCGGTTTTAGCGGCGGCGGCCAGGGCTTCCCGCGCCCGTTTAAGGCTCTGCTCCGCGGGCCAGATCCGGTTCACCTGACCCCCGCCTATCCCCGCCGCCGCCTCGTCCTTAACAATGAGGATGGCGTTTGACTTTACAAAGCTCACGGCCCTCATACCGAAGATCATATCCCGGATATCCTGCCCTTCCGGCTTGACCCTGGTAACCGTTTCCCACTTTTCAAAGAGCTTCCGATCCGCCTCCTGCACGAGGAGGCCGCCGTCCACGGCTGTAAACTCATGGGCCTCCCGGGGGGCCTTCCGCGCCCGCATGATCCGGAGGTTCTTTTTCCTCTTGAGGATCTCCAGGGCCTCCGGATCGAAACCGGGCGCGACAACGATTTCAAGGAAGAGTTCCCCCAGCCTTGCCGCCGTAAGGGCGTCTATCTCTGTGTTGGCCGCCACGATGCCGCCGAAAATGGAGGCCGGATCGCAGGCGTAGGTTTTTTCGTAAGCCTCCGGCAGGGTATTCCCCAAAGCGATGCCGCAGGGGCTGTTGTGCTTCACCGCCACGCAGCAGATCCGCCCCGCGTCCGGGGCAGGGCCCTTGCCCGGCTCCCCCGCGCCGTCAAAGCCGGGTATCCCCAGGGCGCGGAGGTTTTCCCCGCCAAGGGGCGCCGATCCGTCCGCCTCAAGACCGAAGGCGCAGGCCGCCTTCCAGGCCAGATCAAGATCGCGGATATTGTTGTAGCCCAGTTCCTTGCCGTGGAGCTGTTCCATACAGCCCAGGGCGCCGGGCCTGCCGGTATTCAGGTAGAGCGCCGCGCTCTGGTGGCCGTTCTCACCGTAACGGAGGCTTTGGGCTTTCCGCTGGCTAAGAGGCCAAAAGGCGGGATACTCTTCGTCCAAAAGATAGCGGGCGATAGCCCCGTCATAGGCGGATGTTAAATCGAAGACCTTTCCCGCAAGGCGCTTTCTGAATTCAACGGAAAGTTTTCCGGCCTTGAGCCCTTCGATAACTTCCCCGTAATCCGCCGGATCGCTCAGGACGATCAGATCCCGGTAGTTTTTCGCCGCCGAACGCAGCATTGCGGGGCCGCCTATGTCGATAAACTCCACGGTCTCCTCCAGGGAGAGGGTTCCGGCTTTCTCGAAAAATGGGTAGAGGTTTACACAGACCAGGTCGATGGGGGAAAAACCCTGCTTGTCCAGGGTCTCCAGGTGGGCGGGGACATCCCGCCGGGCCAAAAGCCCCGCGTGGATGGCCGGGTGCAGCGTCTTGACCCGGCCGTCCAGACACTCGGGAAATCCGGTTACCGCCGACACATCGGTTACCGGGATGCCGTTTTCCTGCAGATGCTTCGAAGTACCCCCGGTGGAGAGAATCTCCCAGCCCGCCCCGGCCAGGTAAGCGGCCAGTTCCGCAATGCCGTCCTTGTAAAACACGCTGATAAGCGCCCGCTTTTTCATAAGTTTCCCCCATAGCTTCATGGTCTTCCGGCAATCCCGGATCTTTTAAGGCCACGATACCCTAAACCGATTAAATATGCGAGTCCGGTCGCTGGACAGAGGGGGCTCTAAAGGTTAGTATAGGATGCCCTGTGTCAGGAACCATGCGAGGGGCCGCCGCCCAACTCCGCCAGATCCGGAAGGAAGCAACGGTAAGCGGCCGGCTTCTGCGCCGTGGCCTCCCTGATGCGGGGCTTATTTGTGCCGGAGGGCTGCCCCCAAGGGCCCGCCCGCTTCGGGGGGAGCTTCGCGGACGGCGGGGAGGCGGTACGGGTATGACGGGTTATACCAGCTGACCAGCGTGGAAGGGGAGAGCGTAAGGCTGAAGTTTGGGGTGACGGATTATACGGCCAGATACAGCCAGCATTACGAGTTTGACGGGGAAGGGCTTGGGAACATGGAACGGAAGACGAGCGCGACGATGAACAGCGATGCGAGGAAGCTTGGGGACGATTTGGATTACCAGCTGGATTATGAATACGAGGGGGGTTACGCGCACCGGGTAAAGCGGATAGGGGAAGCGGGGATAGAGGAGGAGATAGACATACCGTACCGGTTTACGGGGAAGGAACGGGAATCTGCCCGGGATGGGCGGAATATTTAACACGGTGAACAGCCACCTGTATCATTATGCCGGAAATAATCCCGTAAAGCATACGGACCCTGACGGAAAAGAGGGACGACCTGAAATTACGGGCCTTTCAGGGGTATTACCACTTGCAGGAGAGGCTAATACAGGTAATTGGATTGCTGATTCACTATT
>JAIRRU010000257.1 GCA_031255815.1 Treponema sp.
GTCGTAGAACATCTCCGAATCGGGGCCGCAGGGGCCGGTAGTCCCGGCGGGGCCCCACCAGTTGTCCTCCTTGGGCCGGTAGCTGATGCGGCTTTCCGGAATGCCCAGGGATCGCCACACCGCCGCGGATTCCTCGTCCCGGGGGGCGTCCCCGTCCCCGGCGAACACCGTAACCCCCAGCTTCTCCGCCGGGATGCCCAGCCATTGGGGGGAGGTGAGGAATTCGAAGCTCATTTTAATGGCCCCTTCCTTGAAGTAATCCCCCAAAGACCAGTTCCCCAGCATCTCAAAGAAGGTAAGGTGGCTGGGATCCCCCACCGCGTCGATGTCCACCGTTCGGATGCACTTCTGGTAATCCACCAGCCGCTTCCCCGCGGGATGATCCTCCCCCAGAAGGTAGGGAACCAGGGGGTGCATCCCGGCGGTGGTAAAGAGGACGGTAGGATCGTTATCGGGCAGGAGGGATTTGCCCTGGATCTGGACATGGCCCCGGGATTTAAAGAATTCGATGTATTTTGAGCGGAGTTCGTCGGCTGTCATGGGGCCATGTTACCACAAACCGGCCCGCCTGCTCAATAATCCGCCCTTCGCTTCCGGCGGTTATACATCTAACCACGGAACATTTCCCAAAAGCTGAAGTTTTGGGAGCATTTCCCAAAACCCGGTTGGTTTCGGAAAATGCTCTTGAAAAAGCGGTTTTCGGCATAAAAGTTCGCGCGGTTCGCGGCTGTTTAAACCGCGGATTGCCGCCTTCGCCCGGGTTTGAAATGGGGGCTTCGTAATCGCGCTGTTTTGGGGCTAATATCGGCGGCCGGGACGGTTTCCGGAGAATTTTTCGCTTTAAGGCGCTTGCGGTAAGAGCTGCCGGCAGGTACACTGCTAACATGACCCGGGGTATATTAGTTGTGGGAAATGAGTCGCCTCTCGTTTCCGCGGTAGCCGCCGAGACGGCAAAGAGAGTTTCCCGTTTCGCCTTAGTCCTTATTCCCAACCGGCTGTCGGAACAGTCAAAAAACGACAGCCTCCTGCAGGCGGCGGGCCGCATCCCCCGGCGCGACGTAGCCTCAGCTTTCCGTTTTGCCGTTTCCCCCCGGAAGGAACCGGGGATCGCAGGGCTTAGAACAGAACCGCTCCGTGCGGCCGCGGAGTCCGGGGATCCTGAGGATTCGGTGGTCGCCCTGCAGTGGAACCCCGGAAGCCCTATCGCCGCCCGTACCCTGATCCTCTCCGCGGAAAACCGGCTGGAGCATATCGACAACGCCATACTGGTCTGCGCCCCTCCGGCCTTCCGCAAGCCCGCCGCGGAACTTCCCCCGGCGGATATCGACCACATGATAAACGACCATGTTAACGGCTGGATCTTTCTGGTTCGGGAGCTGGCCGCCGTTTTCCGCGCCCGGAAATCCGGGGCTCTGGCCCTGGTGCTTTCCGATCTCAACCTCGGCGGCGCCAACGAAGGCGTACCGGATCTGCTGGGGCCGCCGGCCGCCGCCGCTTTTCGCGCCTTTACCCAATCCCTGCTTTCATGCGCGGGAAACGAGCCTTACCTGACCATGGGTTTTTCTTCCACCGAATTGGGCGAGGAAGGCGATTTTGCCGCCTTTATCTTTAAGCTGATCGACGAGGGCAACCGGCGCAACAACGGCAAGTGGCACAAGCACGGCCGCCTGGGCTTTTTCAGGTAAAGTAGGCCACCCCGGCCTGGAAGATCCGCTGCTCCTTGTTTCCCGGAATGTTGATATGCACATACGGCCCCCGCCGTTCCGAATGCCCCATCTTTCCCAGCACCCTCCCGTCGGGGCTGCTGATCCCCTCGAGGGCAAAATCCGATCCGTTGGGATTATCCGGTTCCCCCATGGCGGGGCGGCCTTCGGCATCGGCGTAGCAGAAGGCCGCCTGCCCGGTTTTGAACAGGGCCTCCCCCTCCTCCCGGCTGATGACCAGCCGGCCTTCGCCGTGGCTTACCGGGATAATATGGAGCGCGCCGGGTTCTTCCAGGCTCAGCCAGGGGGAGCGGGCGGACATGACCCTGGTACGGACCATCCGGGACACGTGGCGCCCGATCCGGTTGAAGGTAAGGGTGGGCATGTCCGGCCCGGCCTCCCGGTAAACGCCGTAGGGAACGAGCCCCAGCTTGATGAGGGCCTGGAATCCGTTACAGATCCCCAGTATGAGGCCGTCCCGCTTCTCCAGAAGGCCGCTTACCGCGTCGGCAATGGCCGGGGAACGCAGCGCGTTGGCAATGAATTTTCCCGATCCCTCAGGCTCGTCTCCGGCGCTGAAGCCGCCGGAGAGGGCAAGTATCTGGGCTTCCCCTATTGCCGCCGCCAGTTCCCGGGTGGATTCGGCGATATCTTCCCGGCCCCGGTTGCGGAAGACCAGCAGCCGGGTTCTGGCTCCCGCTTCCCGGAAGGCCCGCTCCATATCCCATTCACAGTTGGTTCCGGGGAACACGGGAAGCAGCGCCAGCGGAGCCCCCGCGCCCCGCGCCCCCGCCGATCCGGCCCTGATCCGGGCGGGACGCCGCCCCTCCCCGCGATCAGCGGCGCGGCAGGCCGATAGCGCAAGGATCCCGTCTTCAGAAAAAGCGTCCGTCCGTCCGGCTGTTCCGGCTTCCCCCTCCGCAGGGGCGCTGTCTGAGCTCTGGGGGTAGACCCGGGAAAGGGGGCCTTCGTAAGCCCGCCGCAGGGCCGCCAGGGGAAGCTCCGCTGCCCCGTCTTCTCCCCCCCCGGAGGAGCCGGAGGCGATCCGGAAGACCGGATCTTCCAGGGTCAGTCCGGCAAAAATCCAGGAAGCGCCCCCTTCGAGGATGGAACGGGCCGCCTCCGGGAAAAGGCCGCTCCCGCCGCCATTGCCGCTTCCCCCTGCAGGGGCGATTTCGGCCAGCACCGATCCCTGGTACGTTTTTTCGCCGATAAGCCGGAAAGCCCCGGCCTCAGCCTGGACGCCCGTATTGTTGCCGAAGGCCATAAGGGCCAGGGCCGCCGCGAGGCCGCCCGCCTGCACCGGATAGGCGGCCCGGACAAGGCCGGCGGCGCCCAGTTCCCGCAGGGCGTTCATATTCGCCCGGAATACTTCCCATTCGCCCCTCCCCTCTTCCCCGCCGCCCTGGGCCAAAAGGACGATCCGGTTCCCCGCCGCCCCGCTCAGGGCCCCTCCCCGGATACCGGCGGCGGGGGCCGTCCCGGCGGCAAAGGCCGCCAGGCTCGCGGGCACGGCAATGTCTATCCCGCGGCCGGGATCCCGGTAGTTTCCCGACATGGAATCCTTCCCCCCGATGGCGGGGACGCCCAGTTCCAGCTGGGCTTCCAGGGCCCCCAGCAGGGCCGCGGCGGTTCTCCCCCAGCTTTCCGGATTTTCGGGACGCTCGAAGTATTCCTGCAGGCTCAGGCGGGCCTTCCAGGGGTCTCCCCCCAGGCAGCAGAATTTTGCCAGGGCTTCCCGGACTGATCCCTTGGCGCCCTCGTAGGGATCCTGCTCCAGGAGATAGGGATCGTAGCCGAAACTCATAAGGCTCGCGGTACGGCAGCGCTTTTCCGCCGAGGGGAGCAGAGCCGCGATGCCGCACTCCGGCGTTCCCTGCTCCGCCCCGCCCCAGGGGAAAAGCACCGAGGCCGCGCCGACCGAACCGTCAAAGCGTTCCTGCAGACCCCGGCGGCTTCCGCTGCGGAGGGAACCCAGCTCCTGTTCCAGATTGTCCAGCAGAACCCGCGGGGAAAGGGAGGCCGTTTCGGGATCGGCGGATTCGCTGCGGGCCTTCCCGCCGCGCCGCCTGTCCGCCCCGGGAGGGGGGATGCGGGCCGCCGCCGAGCGGGGCGCGCCGCGGGAATCGAGGAAGTCCCGGGAAAGGTCAACGATGGCCCGGCCCCGCCAGAACATACGGAGCCTGGCCTCCCGGGGCCGGGGTTCTCCGGCGCTTACCCGGGCGACGGTCACCGCGTCCAGATTTTCCCGCGCCGCCAGAGCGGTGAAGGCATCCGCGTCCGCCGGCGCGACCACCACCGCCATCCGCTCCTGGGATTCGGAGATGGCAAGCTCAATGCCGTCCAGCCCGGCGTATTTTTTGGGAAGCGCGTCAAGGTTGATGTCGAGCCCCGGGGCCAGTTCCCCCACCGCCACCGACACGCCCCCGGCGCCAAAATCGTTACAGCGCTTGATAAGGGCGGCGGCCCGGGGGTTCCGGAAGAGCCGCTGGAGTTTCCGTTCTTCCACCGCGTTCCCCTTCTGAACCTCCGCCCCGGCGCTCTCCACCGATTCCCCGGTATGAACCTTGGAAGAGCCCGTGGCCCCGCCTATGCCGTCCCGCCCGGTTTTGCCCCCCGCCAGGAGCACCAGGTCTCCCGGCGCGGGCTCCTCGCGCCGCACCCAGGCGGCGGGAACCGCGGCGATAACCGCCCCCAGTTCCATCCGTTTCGCGAGGAAACCGGGATGGTAGAATTCCGCCACCTGCCCGGTGGCAAGGCCGATCTGGTTACCGTAGGAGGAGTAACCCGCCGCGGCGCCGCGGGCTATCCTGATCTGGGGGAGCTTTCCCGGCAGGGTTTCGGAAAGGCTCCGGCGGGGATCGCCGCCGCCGCTGATCCGCATGGCCTGGTGGACGTAGGCACGTCCGGACAGGGGATCCCGGATCGCCCCGCCCAGGCAGGTGGCCGCCCCGCCGAAGGGCTCTATCTCCGTGGGGTGGTTGTGGGTCTCGTTCTTGAAGAGGAGGAGCCAGGGTTCCCGGGAGCCGTCGTCGAATTCGGCCTCGATTTTAACGGTACAGGCGTTGATCTCCGCCGATTCGTCCACATCCCCGGCAAGCCCCCGTTTTTTCAGCAGCTTCGCCCCGATGGTGGCCATATCCATCAGGGAACGCGGCCGGGTGTCCGCCGCGGAACCGTAAAGCTCCCGGCGGGCGGCCTCGTACAGATCCCCCGCATGCCGCAGCGCGGGATCGGCGATGTCCAGTTCGTCCAGACTGGTAGTAAAAGTGGTGTGCCGGCAGTGGTCCGACCAGTAAGTGTCCAGAACCCGCAGCTCCGCCAGCGTAGGGTCCCGTTTTACCGCGGCAAAGTAAGCGCGGCAGAATTCCAGATCCGCCGTTCCCATGGCAAGGCCGTAGCGTTTTGCCAGGGCTTCAAGATCCGCCCCCCGGATAAAGCCTTCAAGAACCGGCACGTCGGCGGGGACGAGTTCGGGATCCTCAAGGGAGGAGGGAAGTTCCGGCGAAGCTTCCCGGGAATCCACCGGGTTGATGAGGTAGCGCTTAACCGCCTCCAGGGCTTTTTCGGAAACAGGAATACTGCCGGATCTGAAAATAAAAAAGCGGGCGCTTTTAATCCGGGGCTTGATCCCGACGGCAAGTTCGGCGCACTGCTCCGCCGAATCGGAACGCTGATCGTACTGGCCGGGCAGGTACTCGACGCCGAAGTAACGATCCCCTTCCCCAAGGGGGAGGGAAAAAAACACCCGGTCGCATTGGGGTTCGGAAAAAACCAGATCCCCTGTCCGGCGGAAATCGTCCTCCCCAAGCCCCCAGGCGTCGTAACGGTTAAGGATCCTTAAGCCCGCCAGATCCCGCAGCTCCGGGTACCGGGGCCCCAGAAAATCCGCAAGTTCCGCCTTTAGCTGCCGGGCTTCCACGTCGAAGCCCTCCCTCTTTTCAACAAAAACCCGCCGCACCTTCATGGAACCAGTCTAGCGGGAAGCGGAGGGGGGGG
>JAIRRU010000264.1 GCA_031255815.1 Treponema sp.
CCGGCGGGCTTACCGGGAATTTTAGCCTAAGCAGGGTGCTACCGCACTGTTATTCTGAAACCGGGGCCGAAACGCCAGCCCTCCAGGCCCGGAAGATCCTCACCCGTCCAGAGGCGGTACAGGGGAAACCAGAGGCGGAAATCGATGCCCAGGGTAAATTTCCCGTTCAGGGCCGTGTCAAAACCCGCGCCCAGAACCGGCAGCAGCCAGCGGCCCTGATCCCAGAAGTAGTCCCGCAGCGCCTCAACCTGCATGGGCGCTCCCCGGGGGTCGTTTTCCGCCAGGTCGGCGTCGTTCAGGCCGAAGGCGGGCATGACTATCCGCAGATCCATGGCGAGGCCGCCGGAGAGCCGGACGCTGAAACGTTCCCCCAGGGGAATACGCCCGGTCAGGGAAAGGCCCAGGATCGGGCCGAATACGAAGGCGGAACGGTTTTCCGCCTCCACCGGAACAGCCCGGTCAAGCTCGAAATCGTAAGCGTAGTGGGTAAAATAGAGATCCAGCGAGGCATCCGCGGAAAAGGGGCCCCAGAAACGGCAGGCCAGGGAAGCGCCGGGGGAGGGCAGGATCGGGGCGGGCCCTCCCCGGTTGGGGCCGTTTTCCTCGGGAAACAGCAGGAGCGTGCCGTGGACAGCCCAGGAAAGGCGATCCCTGAACCCGGAAGGGTTAAGCTCCCGAACCTCTCCGGCGCCCTGTTCCTGAGTGTCCTGCTCCCCGCCCTGTTCCTGAGTGTCCTGCTCCCGGGCGTCTTGTTCCTGAAGGGCTTGTTCCCGGGCCTCCTGGGCGGGCAGGGATTGGGCGGAGAGGCCCAGGGCGAGGATAGCCGGGGCAAAGGCGGCCCGGAGGGCGCGGATCAGCAGCGCAAACGCGCCGCGCCCGGAAACCCGCGCGGCTTGGGGAAGCGCGGGCTTCGGGGGGGGAACAGTCTTCATGGCTCCAACTATAGCACAGCCGGGGGATATCTCCAAACCGGGGGGGAAATCCGGAACTCTGCCGGAATTCCGCCGGAATCCTTGTCCGGACTCTACCGGGAGATCGCCTCTTCCCGATCCGCCAGGGTTATGTCGAAGCTCATCTGGCGCCCGCCCCGGACGATTTCCACCTTAACCTTGTCGCCGGGTTTGTTGTCCTCCAGGGCGCTGAGGAGATCCGCGTAGGTGTTGGTCTTCATGCCGTCCACCGAGGTAATGATATCCCCCCCCAGGTAGATGACGCTGGATCGGTAACGGACTGCCTCAGTCCCCTGGCGCAGCCCGGCCTTTTCCGCCATTCCGGAGCGGGTGGTGCGGGAAACCAGGAGGCCCTGGTTCACCGGCAGCTTGGCGTAGCGCACCAGATCCGGGAAAAGCTGTACCAGGGCGGCGTCGATGCGGCCCCGGCGCACCCTGCCGTAGCGGATCAGTTCGGCCACCACCCGTTTGGCGGTGTTCACCGGAATGGCGAAGCCGATGCCCACCGATCCGCCCGAGGGGGAGTAGATCATCGTGTTGATCCCGATCATCCTGCCCTGGGTGTCCAGCAGGGGGCCGCCGGAATTGCCGGGGTTGATGGAGGCGTCGGTCTGGATCATGTCCCGGATGATGTTCTGCCGGGAGGTCTGGATGGGCCGTCCCAGGCCGGAGACGATGCCCACCGTCAGGGTACGCTCAAAGGCGAAGGGGTTGCCGATGGCCAGCACCTTCTGGCCCACCTTGAGGCTGCCGGAATCCCCGTAGGGGATGGTTCGCAGTTCCACATGCCCGGGGGGATCGAATTTCAGCACCGCGATGTCGTTTTCCGGGTCGGTACCGATAACCTTCCCCTCGAACTGGCTTCCGTCGGCCAGGTTGATGTACACCTTGTAGGCGTTCTCAATAACGTGGTTGTTGGTAAGCACATGGCCCTGGGTGTCGATGATAGAGCCCGAGCCGGAGCCCCCGTCCTGGGGGACTGGTTCCAGGAACCAGTTTATCGCCACCACTTCGGTAGTAATATTCACCACCGCGCTGTTGTAGCGATCGTAAATGGAGATGTTTTCCTGCTCATCCTCGGTATAGGGGAGAAGCTCCCCGGCGCTCAGAGACTGGGCCGGCCGCAGGGCCTGGGGGGCCGGGCGGGGAACCGAAGGTTCCTCCCGGGCGACGGCGGGGCTCTCTTCCCCGGCCGGGGCCTCCGTCCCGGAAACTTTTTCCTCAGACCGGGGCAGGCGGATCAGCCCCAGCCCCAAGGCGAGCATCAGGGCGATAAGGGCGCTCAAAATCGAAAAAAAGGCTAGCTGCCTCCGGCTGTATAGTTTCATGGCTATCTCCCGCTTAGGCACAGGGCGCCGGAACCGGAAATCCCGTCTGCCCCTGCCGTATGACTTTTATTCGTACGAACCTTTCAACTTAAAAACAGCAAAATGCGGGGCATTTTGCGGGAGAAAACTGCTCATTCCCTGCCGTATAATGAATCAGCTCAGGGCGATTTTCTCCGGGGCTAAGAGGCTCTTCCGAAAACTGAAGTTTTGGAACAGCCTCAAATCGATGAGGCTTTCCCAAAACTTCAGCTTTTGGGAAAGCTGCCTTAAATTTATGGGAAAAAGCGGGCTTTAGACCGCTTTTTCAAGAGCATTTTCCGAAACCAACCGGGTTTTGGGAAATGCTC
>JAIRRU010000327.1 GCA_031255815.1 Treponema sp.
GAGGGGTGTATTGCCGCCCGGCTGCACGAAGGCGGCGGCGGGACTTACCTCTGGATCGCCAATCCCAAACGGCGGGAGATCCCCCTCCGGGTGGAACTGCCGGAAGACCATTTTTCCGCAGCCCGGACCGTTCTGGGGCCGGAAGCGGTATGGCGGGATGGGGCCCTCCACCTAAAGGCCCCGGCCCGTTATGTGGCGGTCTACGAGCTTAGCTAGGGTAACGATATGACCAAGCTTATGCGGATAGCGGAGAAACTAAAGGCCCGGTTCGGTTTTAGCCCGGCAAAGACGGAGCAAACCGGGGAAACCAGGGTGGATGTGGCCGGCCAGTGGCAGCTTATGTGGTGGCGGTTCCGCAAACACAAACTGGCCCTGGCTTCCGGGATTCTGGTAATCCTGATCTATCTGGTCGCCGTCTTTGCCGAATTTTTGGCCCCTTATTCGTCGGGATATTATGTAGCGGAGTATAAAAACCAGCCTCCCCAGGGGCTCCGTTTTCTCAGGGCCGGCGAGGACGGTAGAAAGATTTTTGGCCCCTATGTGTATGGATACACGGTTACTACCAACCCTGCGTCTCTGCGCCGGGAATTCGTGGAGGATAAAAACAAGGCAATCCCCGTAAAATTTTTCGCTCCAGGGGAAGCATACAAAATGTGGGGGCTTTTCAACGCCCAAGGCCATCTCGTATGCGCGGCGGACGGGAAAACTCCGATATACTTTTTCGGCGGCGATTCCATGGGCCGGGATCTCTTCAGCCGGGTGATTCACGGAACCCGCGTTTCCATGTCCGTTGGGCTTATCGGGGTTATCATCAGCCTCTTCCTGGGGATCCTCCTGGGGGGGATTTCCGGTTACTATGGGGGAGCCATGGACAACCTGATCCAGCGGCTTACCGAATTCCTCAGATCCATCCCCACCATTCCCCTGTGGATGGGCCTTGCCGCGGCAATACCCCTTACCTGGCCGCCCCTGCGGGTCTATTTCGCCATTACCCTCATCCTTTCCCTTATCCAGTGGACCGGTCTGGCCCGGGTAGTACGGGGAAAATTCTTTGCCCTGAAGACCGAAGATTTTGTTACCGCCGCCCGGCTGGACGGTTCCGGGGAGGTACGGATTATCCTGCATCACATGGTTCCCTCCTTTGTCAGTCATATTATCGCCTCAGTAACTCTGTCGATCCCCGGTATGATCCTGAGCGAAACATCCTTGAGCTTCCTGGGAATAGGCTTGCGTCCCCCGGTGGTGAGTTGGGGGGTTCTGTTACAGGAGGCCCAGAATATCCGTTCCATCGCGGCCTGTCCCTGGCTTCTCTTCTTTCCCGGCCTGTCGGTGGTTATCGCCGTACTTTCCCTCAACTTCCTGGGGGACGGGCTCCGTGACGCGGCAGACCCCTACGATTGAGATCGTATGATTAAGGATTGTTCAATGAACAAAGATACGCTGGTAGAAATCCAGGGGCTTAAAACATACTTCTTCACCGATGAGGGGGTAGTTAAATCGGTTGACGGCGTGGACTTTAGTATCAAAACCGGAAAGACCCTCTGCGTAGTGGGGGAGTCGGGCTGCGGAAAATCTATCACCGCCCGGTCCATCATGCGTCTTATCGATCCGCCGGGAAAAATTGTGGAAGGGCTTATTACCCTTGCCGGCGCGAAGGGAGGCGAAATAGACCTGACCGCCCTGTCCCCCAAGGGGCAGGAGATCCGGAAGATACGGGGGGCGGAAATTTCTATGATATTCCAGGAGCCCATGTCCTCCCTGTCGCCGGTTCATATCATTGGTGAACAGATCGCCGAGTCCATCAGGCTCCACCTGGGGGCCTCTAAAGAAGACGCTAAAAGGCGGACCATCGAGGTGCTCAAGGAAGTGGGAATCCCCAAGGCGGAGGAACGTTTCGGCGCCTATCCTTTCGAGCTTTCCGGTGGCATGAGGCAGCGGGTGATGATCGCCATGGCCCTGGCCTGTAAGTCCCGGCTTCTTATCGCCGACGAGCCTACTACCGCCTTAGATGTTACTACCCAGGCCAACATCCTGGACCTTATCCAGGGTCTACAGAAGGAGTACAACATGTCGGTCATGTTCATCACCCACGATCTGGGGGTGGTGGCGGAGATAGCCGATGACGCGGTGGTAATGTATCTGGGCAAGGTGGTGGAACGGGGACCGGTGGATGCGATTTTCCACGATCCCAAACATCCCTACCTGGTCTCTCTCCTGCGATCCATTCCTAAATTGAGCGCCGGGTCAGTGGAACGGCTGGATTCTATCCGGGGCATGGTTCCCCATCCCTTTAACCGGCCTTCCGGATGTCCTTTCCACCCCCGCTGTGATCGGGCCATACCGGGCCGTTGCGATACGGATATTCCATCGCGGATCAGCCTGGGTCCGGATCGGGAAGTATCCTGTTTCTTATACGGGGAGGAATCATGAGCGGAGCGGCCATTCTGGAAATCAGCGGGGTAAGAATGCATTTTCCCATCACCAAGGGTTTCCTGAACCGGCAGGTGGGCACGGTCAAGGCGGTGGACGATGTAAGTTTTTCCCTCTACGAGGGGGAAACCTTGGGTCTGGTGGGGGAATCGGGCTGCGGCAAGACCACCCTGGGCCGCTGCGTCTTGCGGGTGTACAAACCCACTGCGGGAAGTATCGTTTATCGCGGGGCGGATAGGCAAACCGTAGATCTGGTAAGCCTGAGGGAGAAGGAACTGAAACCCTACCGCCGGGAGATACGGATGATCTTTCAGGATCCCCAGTCAAGCCTGAACCCCCGGCATACGATCCTTCAGATTGTCGGCGAATCCTTAATAGTGAACAAAATTGCTTCGGGGAAGGAACTGGAGGACCGGGTAGCGGAATTGCTGCGCCGGGTAGGGCTGCGGCCCGAGTACCTGCGCCGTTACCCCCACGCCTTTTCCGGGGGCGAGCGGCAGCGGATCGGCATCGCCCGGGCGCTGGCCCTAAACCCCCGGCTGGTAGTGGCCGACGAGGCGGTTTCCGCCCTGGATGTATCGGTACAGGCCCAGACCCTCAACCTGCTGGAAGATCTGCAGGAACAGTTTTCCCTTACCTATCTCTTTGTTGCCCATAACCTGAGCGTGGTACAACATGTATGTGACCGGGTGGCGGTGATGTATGTGGGCCGGCTCATGGAACTGGCGGATACCCGGGAACTGTACTTTAACCCCAAACATCCCTACACCGAAGCCCTCATGTCGGCGGTACCCAAGCCGGATCCACGGCTCCGCCACCGGGCCGAACGGATCAGGCTGGAAGGAGAGGTGGCGGATCCCGCCAATCCTCCCTCCGGCTGCCATTTCCATCCCCGATGTCGGTATGTACAGGAACGCTGCCGCAACGAAGTTCCAGCCCTCAGGGATACCGGCGGCGGGCATCTCTGTGCCTGTCACTTTGCGGAGGCCCTTAAGCTTAAAGGAGTCGAGGTATGATAAAATATATCATCAAGCGGGTTTTCTACATGATCCCTACCCTCATCGGTATATCGATCCTCTCGTTCTTTATCATCCAACTGCCGCCGGGGGATTACCTTACTACAAAACTCGCCGGTATGATGGAGCAAGGGCAGACCATTGATATAGGAACCATCGAATTGCTTGAAGCCCGCTACGGCCTGGACAAACCTATTATCGTGCAGTACTGGAAATGGATCAGCGGTATCCTGTCCCGAGGAGACTTTGGGGAATCCTTTGAATGGAACCGGCCGGTAACCCAGATGATATGGGGCCGGCTGGGCCTTACCTTTATTCTCTCTTTTAGCACTCTGATCTTCATCTGGCTTATCGCTTTTCCCGTGGGCATATACTCGGCGGTAAAGAAATATTCCCTGGGGGACTATGTCTTTACCTTTCTGGGCTTTATCGGGCTGGCGATCCCCAACTTCCTCTTCGCCCTTACCCTAATGTACATCGCCTTCTCCAAATTCGGCCTCAGTGTAGGAGGGCTCTTTTCTCCCCGTTTTCAGGAGGCCCCCTGGAGTCTCGCCAAGCTGGTAGATCTGTTACAGCATATCTGGATACCCATGGTGGTGCTGGGCCTTGCGGGAACCGCAAATCTGATCCGCACCATGCGGGCGAATCTGATGGACGAATTGAAGAAGCCCTACGTGGTAACTGCCCGGGCGAAGGGACTTACGGAAAGCAGGCTGCTGATCAAGTACCCGGTGCGGGTTGCCCTAAACCCCTTTATTAGTACCGTAGGCTGGATTCTACCCAACCTGGTTTCCGGTTCCACCGTGGTTTCCATTGTGCTGAACCTGCCCACCACCGGGCCTCTCCTGCTCCGATCCCTCCAGTCCCAGGATATGTACCTGGCGGGGAGCTTCATCCTGCTTCTCAGTACCCTTACGGTTATCGGGACACTCCTCTCGGATATCCTGTTGGCGGCGGTGGATCCCCGGATCCGTTTCAGCTAGGAAACTGTGCCGAACACCGCAGGCAGAAGGAGCAGGGCAATCGTTCCCCCGCCGTCCCCCCGCTCGTAACGCAGGCCGTAGCGGGCACCGTAGTAGTTCAGCAGTCTTCGGTGTACATTGAGGATGCCTACAAATCTTTGGGGAGGGGAAGTTTCGCCGCTGTTCGCCGTGGCCTGGTTCAGGGCTTCCGAGACCGCCCGGTAGGTTTCCTCCTCCATGCCGATGCCGTTATCCCGCACCTCTATAGCCAGATCCTGTCCGCGCATTTCTACCGATACCCGGACAAAGCCTTTGCGGGTTATAGAACGAAACCCGTGGATAACCGCATTCTCGATCAGAGGCTGCAGGATGAATTTTAATATCCGGCACTCCCGGGTCTCCGGAGGTACCGCAAAGTCCCAGGATATCTTGTCCCCAAAGCGGATCTTTTCTACCCGGAGCTGGGTGTCTATCTGATCGATTTCCTCGTAGAGGAAAACTTCTGAAACCCCCTGGGTATTGTAGCGGAAAAGTTTTCCCAGGGATTGGGCCATGATCCGCACTTCTTCTACTCCCCGGATTTCCCCAATAGCTTCGATGGTCTGCAGGGCATTGTAAAGAAAATGGGGGTTGATCTGGTAGCGCAGAGCCTCAAACTGGGCGGACTTTGCCAGGAGCTTTTCTTCATGTACCGTCTGTATCAGACTGCGAATTTCGGCTACCATGGTATTGAATCCGCTGAAGATAGGCCGTAATTCCTGGTCAACCGGTTCATCGAGGCTGATGTCAAAATCCCCTTTCCCCGCCCGAGCCATGGCTGCGGCAAGATGCTGGATGGGCCGGGTTAGGTACACCGCTACCAGGACGGC
>JAIRRU010000024.1 GCA_031255815.1 Treponema sp.
CAAGGCCGAAGCCTTCGGCCCCTTCCTCCAGGGCTTTGCCAAACCGATAAGCGATCTCTCCCGGGGCGCTTCGGTGGAAGACATCGTAACCACCGCGGCGGTTACCCTCTCCCGGGCCAGGTAAAGGGGCAAGACCACAACAAAGCCGCGGAAGAAACGGGATCGGGGGCAGGAGTCTGCCCCCTGGGTATCTTCAATACGCCACAGCCGGAATCCGGCCGGGTATTCCTATTTGTTTATCAGCCTTACCATCATGTCGTAGATCTGCTGTCCGCCCTGAACGGGATTTATCCTGCCGAAGTATACCTGCTGGTAGATAAGGTACAGGGTGCTGTTCAGTTCCGTGTCGTTGGGCAGGTGATCCGTTTCCGGAGTGGTATAGGGGCCCGCTTCGTTGAGGTAGGCGTTGATCTTCTCGTCCGGACCGGTGGCCACGATACCGGCGCGGTAAGTGGAGGAGGCGGAAGCGCCCCGGTTGTTACCCAGGATCCTGCCGGCAATGGGGCTGTTCACCATAAAGTCAATGAACTTGATCGCCTCTTCGATGTTTTTGGAATCCTTGTTCACCGTCATAACCTGGCTAAGTTGGGGCCAAAGGGCCTTGGTCGCGACGGCTCCGGGAGGCATAACCAGATCCACATCATCGGCCATTACCGATTGTATATTGGCAAGGGAATTGCTCACCGCGAAGGTAATCGCCGTTTTTCCGGCGATAAAGTCGTTGGTGTCATCGCTGTTAGCCGGATACTGGGCCGCGACTTCGGCGGGGGGGATAAGCCCGTTGTCCCGGTAGCCCTTCCAGAGCTCCAGGTATTTCTGGGCCACTGCCGGGGTAACCGCGGTGGTTTGGGTGGCCGCGTTATAGATGGGGGTACCGTTGTAGCGCAACCAGTAGCCGAAGGGTGTGGAACCGGAAGCGGTGGAGCCGTAATCGCTCATGGGGTATATTCCGGCGGGGAGCAGGGCTTTGATCCGCATGAGGTAAGCCTGGAATTCATCGTAGGTTGAAGATATGGGGGGAAGAGGGGCTCCGGCTCTTTCAAGCATGGACTTGTTGTAGGCCAGGGCAGGAATGGTGATGCCGACCGATACTCCATAAAGGCGGCCGTTGAGGCTTCCTGCCGCGAGGGAGCCGGGATCGATAACGGAAGTGTTGAGCAGCCCCCTGCCTGAACTTCCGTAGGGTTCCAGGGGCAGGATCACGTCCCGGGCGACATAATCGGGGAAGTTGCCGCCCATCTGGATGATGTCCGGCCCGTTTCCGCCGGCAAGCTGGGTGTCTACCCGGTTGAACATATCACCGGTTCCCCCGGCAGGCTCGATGTTCACCAGCACGTTGGGGTTGGCCTTCATGTACTCTTCCACCGCCTGCTGGCTTAACTGAACCCGGGTGTCGTTGCCCCAGAAAGCCCAGCGGATAAGCGTTTTCCCGCCTTCCGCCGCACCCGTATCCGACTGCCTTCTCGCGCCGGCAAAGAGCGAGGCGCCCAAAATCAGGCATCCAACCATAAGTAAAGCAATTCTTTTCATTTGCTTCCTCCTCAAAAAAATTAGAGGCTAAACTAGCCTTTCATACCCGTAGTGGCTATACCCTGTACAAAGTACTTCTGAAGGGTAAAAAACAAAACGAAACAGGGAACTATGGACAGCACCGACATGGCGAACATGGAACCCCAGGACGAAGCCCCCGAAGAATCCATGAAGAGCCGGAGGCCCATGGGGATGGTAAACTGCGGCGGCGAATTGAGATACAAAAGCTGGTTAAAAAAGTCGTCCCAGGTCCACAGGAAGGTGAAAAGCATGGTGGTGATAAGCCCGGGAATGCTGAGGGGCAGGATTATTCTCAGATAGATCCCCAGCTTCCCGCAGCCGTCGATCCGGGCCGACTCGTCCAGGTCTTTGGGCAGGCTGCGGACAAACTGAACCAGGAGGAAAATGAAAAAAGCATCGGTGGCGAAAAGCTTCGGCACAACCAGGGGCAGGAAGGTGTTAATCCAGCCGAAGGAACGGAATATGATGTACCGGGGGATGGTGGTAACATGGCCGGGGAGCATGAGGGTCAGCATCATCAGGGCGAACCAGAAATTCCTGCCCTTAAATTCCAGGCGGGCGAAGGCATAGGCGGTAAGGGAACAGAAGATCATGTTACAGACCATGCAGAGGCCGCAGATGATAAAGGAATTCTTGAAAAAGGTGCTAAAGGTTACGATGCCGATGCCGTTCCAGCCCTTGGGGTAGTTCTGGAAGGTCCAGACTTTCGGGAACAGGCTGGGGTCGCCGAAGATCGCCGTACCTTCTTTAAAAGAGGCCATGATAAGCCACATGACCGGGTACAGCATGAGGATGCCCATGATAATAATGATTACGTTTGCCGCGGCGGCGTAGATAAAGGCTCCTGTTTTCCGGTTCATGCTAGCCCCCGCTTCCGTAACTTACCAGGGAACCTGAAATTTTAAAACTCAGGGCGGTTAGGACGGCGATAATTACCAGGAGGAGCCAGGCCATGGCGGCCGCGTAACCCATCTCGGCAAAGGCGAAACCCTTTAGGTACAGGTACAGGCTGTAGAACATGGTGGAATCCAGAGGGCCGCCGTTTCCCCCGGAAACCACGAAGGCCTGGGTAAAGGACTGAAAGGCGCTGATCATCTGCATAACCAGGTTAAAAAAGATGATGGGGGACAGGCTCGGCAGGGTAATGGCGAAAAATTGTCGGATCTTGCCCGCCCCGTCCACGCTGGCCGCCTCGTAGTATTCCTGGGGTATCTGTTTGAGCCCCGCCAGAAAGATGATCATGGGGGAGCCGAACTGCCATACCGCCAGGAGTATCAGGGTATAGAGGGCGTAATCCGGGTTGGAGATCCACGAAGGGGGGTTGGGAACGGAGAGCATCCGCAGTATGCTGTTGATTACCCCGTCCCCCGCGAAAAGCCGGCGCCAAAGCACCGCGATTGCCACGGAGCCGCCCAGGAGGGTGGGGATGTAGTAGATAGTCCGGTAGAAGGGGATGAGGCGGAGTTTCTGGTTCATCAGCATGGCCACAGCCAGGGCGAATACCAGCTTCAGGGGAACCGAGATAAAAACAAAACGGAAGGTAACGGCCAGGGAGTTGAGGAACCGTTCATCCCGGGGATACCGGGCGTTACCCACGAACATGATAAAAAAATTCCGCAGTCCTATCCACCGGGGAGGCTGAAGCACGTTGTACTGGGTAAAGGACAGGTACAGAGAGTATATCATAGGGTACAGGGTAAGGATGAAAAAACCAGCCAGCCAGGGGACGAGGAAAGCGTAAGACGAAAGGTTGTCCCGGATAATTTTATCCAGCCTTTTGCTTTGCATTTTCTGCTTCATCGCTGTATTTTAACCGTATTATCAAAATTGTGCTACGCACATATTGCGGTTTTTTAATCAGGTGTTGCGGTCCCGCCCTTCCCGCCGTATGGCTCAAGCGTAGCCGGCGGCCTGTTCTTCGCCGCGGAGCACCCGGAGAACGCCGCTTATCAGGGCAAGCATCTCGTCTTCTCCCGGGAACACATGAACCGGGGCAAGCTTGTCCACCCGCTGTTTTATCGCCCCGGTAAAACGGTTTGAGTGGGCCAGGCCGCCGGTCAGGATGATAGCGTCCACCAGGCCCTCCAGGACGGCGGCCATGGCGCCGATTTCTTTGGAAACCTGGTAGGCCATGGAATCCAGTACTAGGGCGGCGAATTCATCGCCGTCGTTGATCATCTTCTGGACATCCCTGAGATCGCCGGTTCCGAGGTAGGCCTTCATCCCGCCTTTTTTCGTGACCTTTTCTATCATCTCCGTTTCGGTGTATTCCCCGGAAAAACACATGCTGATAAGCGGAAGCGCCGGAATCGCGCCGGTGCGCTCCGGGGTGAAAGGCCCTTCGCCGGAAAGGGCGTCGTTTACGTCAATCACCCTGCCGTAGCGGTGGGCGCCCACGGTAATGCCG
>JAIRRU010000158.1 GCA_031255815.1 Treponema sp.
ACACAGGTTTCAATGTTGGTGGTATCATTTGAATAGAGTACCTTGAAGGACGCTAGTTCCCGTTTTGCCATGATAACCTCACTTACGCATGTATAATTTCAATGTTTCAAAAACGCAGCAAATTATAACTCCCTCATCATATTCCGGTTCTCCGCCTGCCTTACTGCGGTTGAGGGCAAAATTTCATCACGATTCCCCGCATACCACCGGGCAAGATGGAGGAGGCCGATCATAACATCCTCGGAACAGGGAGAGGGCCGCAGGGGAGCGGTAAAACGATCCGCCAGTATCTGCCGCAGAACAGGGGTTTTTCGGAATACTCCTCCCGCGCCGATAATATTCCGGGGGGCGTCCCCTTCAATTTCCAGCTGCCCGAAGGCGCTAAAGTAGGAATCGGCCATGTTCCGATAGACGGCGGCAAAGAGACTGCCCGCATTAAGGTTCCGGGTATCAATCCCCCGGATCGATCCTCCGCCGGGGTCAAAAAAGGACATATCCAGGTCCAGCCGGGGGCCGTCATCCCTGCTCACAGCTTCCTCAGCCAGGGTGTTGAGGCGATCCCAGAATTTCGAGTCCGCCTTGGTATTAGCGCCGAAGATCCTATTCCCCGTGTCCAGAATCAGATTCGTGAAGATGTTGAGGCTCCGTCCTGACGGCAGCTGGGTAAGAGCCCGGAGGTTTCTACCGGAAAAGTAAGGCCGGGTCTCATATTCGCCGAAGCTCAAGCCCGCGTCCACGTAACTGATCTGCCCTCCGGTTCCGATGTTGATAACAATATCTCCGTCTCCCGCGCCGCAGCCGAGAATGGCCGCCTGATGATCCCCTACGGCGGTGTAAAGGGGAATTTTCCTGCCCGATCTTTCATAATAGGCTGCCGGTTCCTTTCCGCCGTAAACCGGGGGAAACTGGATGTTTTCCAGGGAAAGAGTTTCTATCAATTCCCTGTTCCAGTCTTGTTTTTTAAGATCGTAGAGAGCGGAGGAAGCCGCCACGGTGGGGTGGATGGGACTAAGTTCCCCGGTGAGAAAACGGATCAGGGCATCCCCCAGCATTGAAAATTGGACAGGGCCGGCAAACCGCTTCTCGCCCATCAGATGATAGAGAGGGCAGAGGCTGTGGCTGTTCCGCAGGCTCACGCCGTTCCGCATTAACAGTTCTTCCCCGGCAAGGTTCTTAATACGGAAAGCTATATCCCCTTCGCCGTTTAAGCCGCTGCCCCGCATGTCCTGCCAGGAAACATAATCGCTTAACGTTTTACCGCCGGAAAAAAGCTGAAACCCGTGCATCTGAACGGAAAAGACGACCCCCGCCACGGGACAAAGGGATAACGCTTCATCGATCAGAGATTTAACCTGATCGGCGATTCTTTCCATGGAGATTTCCCGCTTAACCCCCGTAGTATCGATAAAAGGCGGGGTAGGGCAGATCTGTTCGTATTTAAGGCCCCCCGATTCCAGATCCAGGACTGCGGATTTTATAAAAGAGGACCCCACATCAATTCCCAGCATAACCACGATTGTACCACACTCCCTTCAGGTTACAGGGTTAATCTCACCCTCATGAAAAAGACCGAGTTCCCGCCGGAAATTCACGAGATCCCGGCGCAGGGACTCTACAAAGATATAGAGATCCCCTGAATGGAAGAGAAGGTTCATACCCGTTTTCTTCGCCCATTGGATCTGCCGTCCGATGTCTCCCATATAGTGGATCCCTGCGGCAATCCCCCGATCCCGGGCTTTTTTCAGTATCCCTATTACCGTTTCCTCAAAAAGCGGGCTGTCATAATTATTGGGATCCCCCAGACTATAGGAAAGATCGTTAGGGCCGATGACAATGCCGTCCAGCCCTTCCACAGAAAAAATGTCATCCAAGGCCTCGATCCCGGCACGGCTTTCGATGTTGGCAAAAAGCATATTGTTCTTGTTGATTAGAGCCAGCTCTTCCCGTACCCGGGGGGTCAATGAATCGGGACGGGAAAGGGCTTCTTCCAGCAGTTTTCCCTTAACAGGTTTGTAATGAACCGCTCCCGCAAGACGGCGCACCTGTTCCGGCGTTTCCACATACGGGGCAAGAATTCCCTGGGCTCCCGCGTCCAGAGCCTGGGAAGCCAGATAAGGATCGGGCGCAAGGATCCGTACCACCGGGGCGAGATTAGCGGCGGTATACATAACACACATCCGGTTCAGGCCGGCAGCCCCCAGGGCAACGTGTTCGGTATCAATAAAGACAAAATCAAGGCCTGCTTTTCCTATATATTTTAACCACTTGGGAGAAGGAGAAACGATAAGGGTGCCGCAGAGGATCTTCCCTAAGCGGAGGGCTTCTTTACATTCGTACCCGGTCATGCGCTTACTCCTTCTAAGACCAGCCCCTGACGGGCGAGTTCTCTCTGAATCGCCGGAACCTCGGCGCCCCCGGGATCCCAACCGTTCCGGGCACAGAGGGCGGCGGCGGTTCCCGCGGCCTGCCCCGCCACCATAGTGATAGCCATGACCCTCAGGAGGGCGGGACTTTCCGCACTAAGGCTGCGGCCCGCTCCCATGATAAGCCCCCCGGTTTCCCGGGGGATAAGGCAAGAGTAGGGGATCTGGTACACGTCTTCAGTAAAAACCTGGCAGCCCCAGGCCCGTTGCCCCGGATGCATAACGGGATGTTCTTCTACCACCCCCTGGCCGACGGCATCGCCAAAACGGGAAGGGGAGGATTTCATGCTTTTGGTAAAGGTAAATTCCCCATCGATATACCGGGATGCGCGGATGCCCAGATTATCCGCCAAACCGCAGATATAAGCGTTCTCGAAACCGGGCAGACGTTTACGGTAAAAATCCGCCACATGGTAAGCCGCCCGTTTTCCGTCAGTAAGGGCCCGGGAGATCAGTTCCGGATCCAGACTGTTCACCCTGACATGGCCGGTAATAACGTGCATAACGCCGGTTTGACGGATACCATGCATCTGCATGGCGTCTAAGGTATCGTACATACCGAGTTTTTCCCTGAGTTCCCCGGACTGAAGCCCTTTTTTGACGATCTCCAACTGCATGCCCCCGCCATGGGGAAAGAGGAAAGTTCCGTTTTCCTTGTACTGAGCCAGAGCTTCCTCAAGGCTCCATTCAATATCCATATTAGCGGGATACTGATCAGGGTGTTCCCGAAAGTAATCGGTAAAACGATCCAGATCCACGTTCCCCAGACGGAACACGTAACTGGAATTGATGTTTTCATTCTGAACACGCTTAAGGGGCGTTCCGGCCAGGGCTGCTACATCGGCGTCTCCCGTGGCGTCCACCGTGGTTTTGGCACGGATCTCCCCAGGCCCCTGTTTGGAAACAATGTTGAGCCCCGCAAGCCGTTTCCCCTCCAGGATAGCGGAACCGGCCATCGTCTCATAAAAAACTTTTATCCCCTCGCGTTCCAGAATGTCCGCCAGGGCCAGTTTCGCCTTTTCAATATCGTAGATAATGTGGCCCTTATGACGGCGCCAGCTTGATCCGGGGCCGCCCGCCTCCGCGAGGAGATCCGCTATTTCCAGGGGTATCCCCCGGACTATCAGGTTCCGGGATCGGGTAAAATAGCAGTTGAATACGGAACAGCACATCCCCGCGGTGGCGACACCCCCAGGATAGGTATTGCGTTCCACCAGGAGGGTCTTCGCCCCGGCCCGTGCCGAGGCAAGGGCGGCGGCGATACCGCCCAAGCCCCCTCCCGCCACCAGGACATCGGTCTCATAGGTTGTCATTTTTCATTCCTCCTAATAAGCAGAACAGAGAGGCAGACATTCGGTTTACCGGGGAGGGGTAACTCCTAACTGCTTGGCATAAGCATTTACCGCAGCGGTCTGCCGATCCAGATTATACCGGGCTTTGAGTTCGCTGACCATCTTATCTATCTCGGCATCAATATTAACATTGTTCATGATGCAATTGTTGAGTACCTGGT
>JAIRRU010000188.1 GCA_031255815.1 Treponema sp.
TGCGAATTTGAACAGATGGAGATGCAGTTCTTCGTCAAACCCGGAACCGACGAGGACTGGTTCGCCCGGTGGCGCGAATGGCGCTGGGCTTACTACGAAAAACTGGGGGTCAGGATGGACCGGCTCCGCTGGCACCAGCACGGGCCGGATGAGCTGGCCCACTACGCCAAGGACGCCTACGATATCGAATACCTCTTCCCCATGGGCTGGCGGGAGCTGGAAGGGGTTCACAACCGCTCCAACTACGATCTTACCCGGCATACCGAATATTCGGGCAAAGATCTCCAGTACATCGACCAGGACAGCGGCAACGAGCGCTACATCCCCTGCATTATCGAAACTTCCGCCGGGCTTACCCGAACCCTCCTGATGATCCTCTGCGACGCCTACGACGAGGAAAAGGTGGCCGACAAGGGTTCCGAAGATGACTGGCGGACGGTACTCCGCTTTCACCCGGCGGTGGCCCCGGTTACCGTGGCGGTTCTCCCCCTGATGAAGAAAGACGGCCTGGCGGAACTGGCCCGGGATATCCGGGCCGGGCTAAAGGAGGACTTCTCCACCGACTACGACCAGGCCGGGGCAATCGGCCGCCGCTACCGCCGCCAGGACGAGGCGGGCACCCCCTTCTGCGTTACCATCGACTACCAGTCAAAGGACGACGGCACCGTAACCCTGCGCTTCCGGGATTCCATGGAACAGATCCGTGTTCCCCGGGCGGAACTGGGGGAACGGCTGCGCCGGGAGATAAAGGACTATAAGCGGAGCAAGTAAAGCCCGGCCGCGGGGCTAAACCGTAAACCCGCGCTTTGAACAGCGATGCCTGTTCTTCAGAAGGTTTGGATCAAGCTGGTTCTCAGCCTCCCGGAAGACTGTCTTTCAAGCGGATATGAGGAAAATCACGATTTATAAAGGAGTATAAGCGGATCAGGCAGAGCCTACCGCTTCTTCAGGCCGGCCAGTTTCCGCCAGCCCTGATCGAAACCGTCCAGAGTCATGACCAGGGCGCCGTAGCGGTCAAACTGCTCCGCCTTAAGACCCTGGGGCTCGTAGGCGGGGGCAAATTCGGGGATTTTGGCCGAAACGCGCTTGAGGGCGTCTTCGTCTACCGGGGCATCGGCAAAAACCTGCCGCCTGAGCCTTCCCGCCTTGTCCGCCTCCGCCAGGGCCTCCTGGATCTTCGGGTGGATGGTCTCACAGAATTCGCCGCCTGCAAGCTGTTCGACCTGCAAAGGCGTCCTGAACGCGGCGGGCATTACCCATGAACGGTAACCGCGCTCCTTAAAAATCCGGTAAACCCGCTTTACCACGGCAAGAACCGCCCGCTCAAGGTCTTCCGCGGGAAGCCCGAGATTCCGCTCCTGGTTGAGGGCGGAGAGATAATCCTGAAGCCTGCCCATCACGACCGCGCAGGAAGACCAGGGTTCCGGCATCCCCGCTTTAAGGGCCCTTTCCCGCCCCCGCTCAAAAGCCTCCGCCGCCGCGACGGCCTGCGAAACCGTTACCACCACGGTAGGATTTGTGGGAATTCCCCGGGCTGCCAGCTCTTCCAGGGCCCATATACCCGCCGCGGAACCCGGTATCTTTACCATGATGTTCCCGCCGATAGCGGCAAGCCTTTCCCCGTAGTCCAGCATCCCTTTGGCATCGGCGCGGAGATTGGGGGCGACCTGGGCGCGGACACAGCCGTAGATACCGCCCCTGGCCTGGTGGAGGGGCATAAATTTTTTGGAAAAGCGGGCGGCCACCAGGCACAAAGCCTGAAAAGCGTACTCGTCATCCGGCAGATCCCTGTCTATCCGGGCAAGCCGGCCCTCATAAAAGGAACCGTCAGTCGTGAGGGCTTCGTAGGAAAGGGGCGGGTTGATCGTAAGGCCGATAGCGCCCTGCGCCATGGCGGCCTCTGCCTGGGCATCAATCGCGGAATCGTTGTTCCAGCGCGTGTTGGTCTCCGCAGCCATCCATGAAAGATACGTCGTATGCATATAAGCTCCTTTTCTTTCTTTCCACGCGCTTACCTGAAGCGCGACAGCTCCCTTGCAGGGGTATTAAAACTGTTGGTATTGGCGCTCCGCCAGCACGATGTTTTCGATGCTTTTCATGTAAGAAAAGGCCCGCCGGGCGCTTTCCTCCGGCGTGGGACAGGGCAGGCATTCCACGGTGATGTACTTATCGTAACCAATATCCGCAAGCGCCCGGGTAAGGGCCCGGAAATCCAGGGCCCCGGCGCCGGGATACATGCGGTTGTTGTCGGAGTAGTGAACATAACCCAGGGGCTTGTCCCTGCAGTACAGAATACTGCGCACAAGGTTCTGCTCCTCTACCGCCATACTGTGGGTATCAATATGGAGGGACAGGTTTTTGCAGCCCAAGCCGCGGATAAAATCCATCGTCTCGGCTACCCCGCAGAGGTAATTGCAGATATAGCGCAGGATGGATTCCAGTACCACCTCTACCTGTTTCCTTTCGGCATATTCACAGATCCGCTCCAGGCTTTGGGTGAAGCGGGCGAGACAGGCTTTTCTGCCGGCGTTTCGGGGTATGCTTCCCCGCATGATCCCGACAATAAGGATCGCGCCAAGCTCCGCCGCAAAATCGGCATGTTCCAAAACGCGGGCAATGGCCGCCTCCCGCCTCTCCGGATCCTCATCGATCAGAGAGAGGCCGCCCACGGTTAATTCCATCCCGTTTGCCACCGCGGCTATCCGCAGCTTAGCGGCATCAGCCGCCTTGCGAATTTTTCCCCCGTCGTACCGCCCGGGCTCACGGATGTGCAGCTCCAACGCGTCGTAGCCGATTTCTCCGGCCGTATTGCAGAGATCCTCAATGGAACCGCGTAAAGTAACCGGCTGGCTGAGCGGAAGCTCCTCCAGCGCCGCGGTAACGCCATACTGAAACATCTTTAGTTACCCCATGTGCATACCGCCGTTCACATCGAGGAAGTGGCCGGTAATAAAACCCGCCTCATCACTCGTAAGGAACGCCACAGCGGCGGCCATATCATCGACAGAGCCCAAACGTCCCAGGGGGATCCGCGCTTTCAAACCGGCCACCTGTTCTTCGGCCCACTGTTTTATCATATCACTCTCCGTCGTACCCGGACAGAGCGCGTTTACGGTGATCTTAAAAGGCGCAAGCTGCCGCGCCATTCCCATGGTAAGGGACAGGATGCCCCCCTTCGAGGCCGAATAGGCAAGGCCGGCCTCATAACCGCCCATTCTTCCCGCTACCGAAGAAACGTTCACGATGCGCGGGGCGGGGCTCCGCTTCAAATGGGGAATCGCCGCCTGGCAGGCAAAAAAGACGCCCTTCAGATTGACGCCGAGCACCCTGTCCCAAACCTCCTCTTTCATATCCAAAATGGACGAGGAGTCAAGAAGCCCCGCGTTGTTCACCAGAATATCAAGGCCGCCGAAGTATCCGGCCGCCTGTTCCACCATGCTGAAAATGTCGCCAATCTTTCCGATATCCGCCTGGATAGCCGTAACCGCGAAGCCCTCCCGCCGCAGTTTTTCCGCCTCCGCTTCGGCCTTGTCCCGGTTCAGATCGCAAAGGGCCACCCCGGCCCCTTCCCGCGCCAGACGGGCGGCTATTCCCCGCCCGATACCCTGGGCCGCCCCCGTAACAATGGCCCGTTTACCAACATGGCTCCTCATACCCGCCCCCTTAAACCTGCCGCCGGGCAGGTATCCCTGACACGCGCGTTTTTAATCAGCAGATCAAACATCGTAGTTAAAAACTGTAGCCCTCCCCGCGAGGCGGGTCAAGCGGCAACGGCAAACAGGATGCGGCAGCCCAGCCCGCTTCGCGGGAACGCGGGGCGCCAGTTTTCGCGGCTTCGCGGATTATACCGAGCACCTTGTTTAAACGAAAACTCAAGATAAGCGTAACAACCGGGAACAAGAATTTTAACCGCCAAGCCGCCGAAGGCGGCAGCGCGCCAAAGCGGACTGCGGCTCGCCAGAACACGAAGGAATCAACATACCTCGCCCTAAAACTCCCCAGCGAACCGGTGAGCGGGCTCTTGGGTATCAAAACCTTCGCTACGAATGAATAAGCGCTCCCTGCCCCGCCCTTTGTGCGCCTTCTCCGCTTTCGCGGTAAATTTCTTTAAATCAGGGTTGTTTAAAAACTTCAGTTTTTAAACAACAACCGCTTAAAAACAGCAAAATGCGGAGCATTTTGCAGGACTTGTTCGAGAACCAACCGGGTTCTTGAACAAGTCTATTGAGGCTTTCCCAAAACTTCAGCTTTTGGGAAGGCTGCCTTAAATTTATGGGAAAAAGCGGGCTTTAGACCGCTTTTTCAAGAGCATT
>JAIRRU010000228.1 GCA_031255815.1 Treponema sp.
AACCGGTGAGCGGGCTCTTGGGTATCAAACCCTTCGCTACGAATCAAAGTACCGAGCGCCTTGCTTACACCAAAATGTCTGATAAGCTTGTGTTATGCCGGCTTACCGGGCTGCCAAAAAATTGAGCCGCGAACGGCACGAACCACACTAAAGCGGAAAACCCCTCGCGCTCAAGGAAATCCAGATGAAGTATCGAGGTTTTTCCCAAAACCCGGTTGGGAATAGGCTCTGCCCTTTACCGGAGCAGCTCCTCCAGTTCCCCCGTCAGGCGTTCAAAGGCTTTGCAGGCGGCTTCCACCGGCGCGGGGCTCGACATGTCCACCCCGGCGACCTTGAGGGCCTCGATGGGAAAACGGGAGCCGCCCGATTTGAGGAAGGCAAAGTAATCCTGCCGTTCGGCCTCTCCCCCGGCAAGAACCCGTTCGGCCAGGGCCAGGGCGGCGGAGACTCCGGTGGCGTATTTGTACACATAGAAAGCCCGGTAGAAATGGGGTATCCGCAGGCCCTCCAGGTCGCTTGATTCCTCAAAGACCGTGCCGGGGCCGAAGTATTTCTCCAGAAGCTTCCGGTATTCGGCCCGCAGCACATCTACGGTAAGAGGGGCGCCCCCCTCCTCCAGCTCGTGGGTTCGTTTTTCAAATTCGGCGAACATGGTCTGCCGGTAGAGCGTCGCCAAAAGATCGTCCAGCCGCTTGTTCACCAGGTAGAGCCTGAGTTCCCGGGATCCGGCGGTTTTGAGCAGGTAGCGGAAGAGAAGCTCCTCGTTAAAGGTGCTGGCCACCTCCGCCTCGAAAATGGTGTAGCCGTAGTGCATGAAGGGGTTGGCCCTGGCCGAATACCAGGAGTGCATGGAGTGGCCGCCTTCGTGGGCCAGGGTAAACACGTCGCGGATACTGTCGTCCTTGTAGTTCATCATGATGTAGGGGTCTCCGGTATAGCTCCCCGCCGAAAAAGCGCCGGAACGTTTGCCCTTGTTCTCGTAGCGGTCGGCCCAGCGGCCCAGGAGGCCGGCCCGCAGGGTGTCTACGTACTCGCCCCCCAGCGGGCTTAGGGCGCTGGAGATAAGATCCACCGCCTCGTTCCAGCTTGTGCGCTTTACCGCCTTCTCCACGATGGGGGCGTATACATCGTAGTGCCGCAGTTCCGCAAGCCCCAGGGCCTTCCTGCGCAGATCGTAGTAACGGTGCAGGGAACCCAGCCCGGCGCTCACCGCGCCAATAAGATTGTCGTAAACCGGCTCGTCCACCTTGTCGGGGAAAAGGGCGGCCTGGCGGGCGGAGGCGAAACCCCGCACCCGGGCGCGGATAACATCGTTCTTGACGGAACCGGAGTAGAGGTTTGCCAGGGTGGTTTTATGGCTTTCAAAGCGGCGGTAAAAAGCCTCGTATACCCGGCGGCGGAGATCGCGGTCGGGGTTTTCCATAAAGACCGACCAGCTAGACTGGGACAGGGGCCGGGGCCCCTCGGGGGTATCCACCGTGCCGAAGTCGAAATCCACGTTGGTAAGCACCGAAAACGTTTCCTGGGCCAGCCCCTCCCCTTCGGCGTGGAGGGCGATGATCCGTTCCTCCCGGTCGCTGAGGATGTACGGTTTGTAGCGGAGGAGTTTTCTGAGGTAAACCCCGTACTCGGCAAGCCGGGCCTGTTTAAGAAAATTCTCCATGTCCCCGCCGGGAATAGCCTGGATCTCCGGCGCCGCCCAGGAGGAAGCGGCCTGGACTTTTGACGCGGCCATCATGAATTTGCCCGTCATGGTTCGTCCCGCGCTTGAGCCCTCGTCCTCGGTCTGGCGGAGTTCGGAATAGTAGCCCAACTGTTCCTCCAGGATCCCCAGATCCCGGCTAAAATCCAGGTAGTCCGCCAGGCTTTCCGCGGATTTTCCCAAGGTACCCCGGAAGGAGGGGATCTTTTCCGCTTTTTTTTCGTAATCTTCGAGCCCCCTGTTCCAGGCTTCGTCGCTGGGGAACAATCGGGAAAGATCCCAGGTATTTTCCTTTGCCTGTTCCGAACGGAGGGGGATATCGTTTGCTGGCATTGCTAACTCCTGTAAGCCGCCGCACCGCTTAGCGGCCCGGTTCCCGGCGTATTATAAAGCCCAGTATAGTATGAAAGATGCCGATATTGATAGATGAGCTTGTTCCAAAACCCGGTTGGTTTTGAAACAAGCTCTTGGAGAAAATTGCTAATTCTTTGCTGTATAAAGAATTACACAAATGCAATTTTCTCCAGGGGGTAAGAAGCTGTTCCAAAAACTGAAGTTTTGGAACAGCCTCAGACGTTATGAAAAAAGGTTTTGTCCCGTTTTTCCTCCTCCTGGCCTTCTTTTCCTGCAAAAGCCAAAACCCGCCCGCGCCTCCGGAGAGTCCCCGTGAATCGGCGGTTCCGCCGCCCCCCGTGTTTTCCCTGTCTTTCGAGCGGATCGAGGCGAGGGGCATGGATCAGGTAACGCTGTTTTACCGCCTGGAAGCGGAAAACTACAGGGCCCTAAGGGAGGAAGACTTTTCCGCCTGGGAATTCCTGCTCAACGGGGAGGATCCCCGGCCGAAGCTCCCCGGGGGGAAAGGGCTGAGCCTTGAAACCGCGCCGGGGGACGCCGGGGCGCTGATCCTCCGGCTCGACCTGGATCTGCCGGAGGACGGGGGGGATTTTGACGAGTACCGGTCGGAACTGCGGCTGCTCCTGAGCCCCGCCGGAAGCCCGGGCCCCGCCGCGGAAAGCGCTCCCGGTAAGGGCGCGGGGTTCAGCCTTGCCGCCGCCGCGGCTTTCCCCCGGATACGGGCGCCGGAGTTCGTTATTACCTCCCTCGCCATAATGCGGGCCGAACTTATCAATACCCGCCTCCGGGCGGATCTGCGGATCGACAATCCGAACCTGTTTCCGGTGAACCTGTCCTCTTTGAGATACGAACTCTACGGCGCGGGCCGTTTCTGGGCGGAGGGGGAAATAAAGACGAGCCTGGAAGTGCCCCCCAAGGGTTCGGCGGAAACCAGGCTGAACCTGGTGATGAATTTTATCAACATGAGGCGGGAACTCTTGAACGAAGTGATAGCCCTGGGGCAGGTTCCCTACCGATTCACCGGCGAAGCCCTGATAGACACGGGGGTTCCGCTGCTCCCCAGTTTCCGGGCGGGCTTTGACCGTAGCGGCTACTCGGCAGTTTTTGAGTAGCGGCCTCCGGCCTTAGCCCATGGGAAAGGGCAGCACGCTGTCTATGGCGGAGCGCCCGGCCAGGGCCATAACAAGCCGATCCAGGCCCATGGCCACGCCGGAAAAGGGGGGGAAGGGCCCGGCCGCGCCGGGTTTTGGCAGGAAGAGTTTCCAGTAATCAGGATCCACCCGGTGGGGCATGAGGGCGCTTTTCTCTTTGGCAGCCGCCTCGGAGGCAAAGAAGCGCCGTACTTCCTCCGGGCCGGTCTCTTCGGAGTAACAGTTCGCCAGCTCGATGCCCCGCACGTAGAGTTCCCAGCGTTCCGCGGTTTTCCCGCCGGGGCTTTTTTTTGCCAGACAGGGCGCGAAGGCGGGATAATCGGTGATGGCCAGGGCCCGGTCCCGGGGGATCTCCGGTTCCACCGCGTGGATAAAAATCAGGTCGTAGAGAGCCCCGGTACCCAGGCCGGGAGGGGGTTCAAGGCCGAGCCGCCGGGCCTCCGCCTCAAGGCCGCCGGGAAAGGCCGCCGCTTCGTAGAGGTCAAAACCCGCCCAGCGGCCAAAGGCCTCCCCCATGCTTAGCCGCTGAAAGGGGGGGGCTAAGGCCGGATCCGCCGGAAGGGCCCGCGCCCGGAGCCCCGCCGCGGAATTCCCCGCCGGGTTCAGGCAGCCCAGCAGCTGCGCGAAGAGATCCTCGGTGATCGCCAGGGAGTCCAGGTAACCTGCGCCCATGGTGTAGTACTCAAGCATGGTAAATTCCGGGCTGTGGAAACGGCCCGACGATTCTCCGTTGCGGAAGCACTTGCAGATCTGGTAGAGGCTCTGCCGGTGGCGCGCGATGAGCTTTTTCATCCAGATCTCCGGGGAGGGAACCAGCCAGTACGGCTCGGGTTCCCGGTTCCGATCCGGGCGGAGCCGCCGGGTCTCAAAAACTTCCAGGCAGGATTCGGGGATAAGATCCGGGGAAAGCAGCGGGGTGTCCACTTCCAGGTAGGATCGGCGGTCAAAAAATCGGCGGATCTCCCTGAAAACCGCCGCCCTGAAGCGCAGCAGCTCGCTGTCCATGGCTTTTCCCGCTTCAGTCCGCCAGCCGGCGAACCGCCTCCTTCCACTTTTTGCCCCGGTCGAATTCGTTGAGGAACATGCCGAAACTGGCGCAGCCCGGGGAAAGCACCGCCATGTCCCCCGGCCGGGCCGCGTCCAGCACGGCCAGTACCGCGGCGTCTACCGTATCGAAGGGGCCCCGGAAGGGGATACCCCGGGAGCTGAGAAGTTCCTTCAGCTTATCGCTGCCGCTTCCGGCCAGAAGGATTAGCCCCCGCAGCCCCTGGGCGGCCTCGGCCAGGGGGCGGTAGTCCAGGTTCTTGTCGGCCCCTCCGGCCACCAGGATCAGCGGCGATTCTTCCCGGAGCGCCGCCACCGCCGCAGCCGCGGCTTCGGGGATCGTGGCCGTGGTATCGTTGTAGAAACGGACACCCCCCGCCTGGTGGAAGAATTCCAGGCGGTGCTCTATGCCCGGAAAGTTTCCCAGCGCTTCCCGAACCGGTTCCGGGGGAAGGCCCAGGTCGAGCAGGGCCAGGGCAGCCGCCAGCAGGTTCATCCGCTGGTGCCTTCCCGGGACAAGGAGTTTTTCGGGGAGCGCCTCGACGATCCTCCCGGAAAGCCCGGAAGCCGCCGGGCCTTCATAAAAACGGGCGAAACCCGCGCCCTTGCCGAGCCAGCCGCCGCTTAGCCCCTCCGGAAGGGGGCTTTCCCCGTAGCGCAGGGGCCGGCCGCGGCTTTCCGCCAGAAAACCGAGCCCCCAGCCGTCACTGCCGGCGACCGTGGCGTCCCCGCCGTCCTGCCCCCGGTAGATATGCCGCTTGTCCTCCACGTAGGCTTCCATGCTGGCGTAGCGATCCTGGTGGTCGCTCATGATGGCGGTAAGCACCGCGCAGCGGGGTTTGAGAAGCGCTTCCCCCCGGCTGTCTTTCCTGCCCGCCAGATCCCCAAGCTGCCAGCTTGAGAGTTCCAGCACCACATCGTCTTCGGGGCCCAGTTCGTCCAGGAAGCTCAGGGGGGACACGGTGATGTTACCCCCAAGCCAAGCCTTACCGGGCAAGGCAGCCTTACCCGGCAAAGCCGCTCCGCCGGAAGCGGGGCTCTCCCCTGTCCCGCGGGCTTCCCGCAAAACCCAGTGCAGGGCGGAGGCGGTACCGGACTTGCCTTTGGATCCGGTAACAGCCGTCAGGCGGGCGGGGGAGGCGCTGAGGAACAGGGAGATGTCGGTTTCTATCCGCCGGGCCGCTTTAAGGTAGGGGGAATCGGGTCTGACGCCGGGGTTTTTGATAACGAGATCGGCCTTCTCAAAATCCGCTGTTTCGTGGCGGCCCAGCACGTAACGGAAGGGCCGGCCCCCTCCCGGCTGTCCCGCGCCGTATTCGGCCTCAAGCTTTTCGATTGAGGGGGCCAGGGTCTTTTCGTCTCTCAGATCCGTCACGGTAAGCTCCGCCCCGTGCCGGGCCAGGTAACGGGCCGATTCCAGCCCGCCCCCGTGGAGCCCCAGGCCCATCACCAGGACTTTCATCCCCGCGTATTCCATCCGAACCTCCGATTCTCCGCCCGCCCGCCATTGCCCCCGGTAAGGCTTCGTAGTAAAATGAGATAACATTGAGGCTTTCCCAAAACTTCAGGTTTCGGAACAAGCTTAGGTATAACGCCTACGAGGGTGTATCGCATGCGGATCATATCGTGTAAATACAATGGCGCAAAATGAGATAAGTTCGTCCGTATCAATTCTGGATGATTCGGGCTGGCCCCGGAATTTCGGCTGGGCCCGGCAGCCCTATTTCTTCTACGACCCCGGCCTGCTCTGGGCCCCCCGCAGGAAGCTTTCCGAAGCGGATCGTTACATTGTTTTTTCCCCCACCCATCTCCTGATTATGGAGATCCGCGACGACGGCATGCTGGGCAGTCTGGGTATTACGGTTATTTCCCTTAAGGACAGAAAACGCTCCACCCATGTCCATTTTACCCCTTTTTCCCTGGGGAGCTTCGATCTGCCCCCGGCAAGCGACAAGGGCTCGATCCGGATAGAGCGGAAAAAGTGCATGCTGCACTTTGTTACCATGGAAGGAGGGGTGCGGATCATCAAGGCGGACTTCGCCAACTTCGGGCACAACCGGAGCCTGCGGGGCGAACTGGTGCTGTCCTGCCCGTCCGGCGCGGAATCCCTGGTAACTACCGTGCCCTGGCGGCGGGAAAAAAACGCCTTCCGCTACTCCCGGCGATCCCCCTGGTATATCGTGGAAGGGGTGGTGCAGATAGGCTCCACCGAACTGGTGTTTACCCGGGGGAACGCCTGGGGCATTTTTGACTGGAACCGGGGGGTGCGCCCCCGCGCGGATGTGCGCTACTGGGCGGCGGGCTGCGGCACACACAACGGCAGGCAGCTTAGTTTTTCTGTAGGATACGGATCCTCCGATTCTTCCCTGGGTACGGACAACGCCTTCTTCCTCGGCGGAAAGCTCAACAAACTCGATCAGGTTACCTTTCACATTAACCCCGGCAACTGGCTTATCCCCTGGCGTTTCACCAGCAACGACAACCGGCTGGAGATGACCTTTACCCCCCACCAGGAACGGATACAGCGGGATCGGATGTTTTTCTTTTCACAGACCCGCAGGCAGGTCTGCGGTTTTTTTTCCGGAAAGACCCTCTGCGACGACGGCTCGGTCGTAGAGTTCCGCAACATCACCGGCTTCGCGGAACGCTGCCGATCGCATTTTTAGCGCCCCGCCTTCGCGGTTTCGCCCAGTTCCGCCGCCGCCTTTTCCGCTTCCCTTATCTCGTCGTAGGCTACGATCCGGTCTGCGTAGATGATCGAATTCTCATGCCCCTTCCCCAGGAGCAGCACCAGGTCGCCCGGTTTCGCCAGGGAAAGGGCCTTCCTTATGGCCTTGGGCCGCTCGGGGATAAGGAAAAGGTTCCCGTCCCGCTTCCATTCCGGCCTGCCGCCCCGCGGCGGGGAAGTTTCGCCTTCCGCGGGCGCGAAGCAGCCCCTGGCTATTTCCTCAAGGATGTCCATGGGCTTTTCACCCCGGGGATCCTCGTCAGTAAGCACGATATAGTCCGAATACTTTGCCGCGACCCTTCCCTGCCCGCTTCTCTTTTCGGTGTCCCGTTCCCCCGCGGAACCGAAGAGGCTGATGATGCGCCCCCCGGTGTTTTTGAGCTTGCGCCTGAGCGGGGGGAAGATGGTCTCGAAGGAAGAGGGGGTGTGGGCGAAATCCACCAGTATTTCTATGCCCAGCTTGTTACGGACGCTGGTCATGCGGCCCCGCAGGGGTTTAAGCCGGGGCACCTGAACGGCTGCCTCCCGCACCGGCAGGCTCAGCAGCCTTGAAACGACCAGCAGGGCGGCAAGCACGTTCCCCGCGTTAAAGCTGCCGGGAAGCTTATCCCGGACATCAAGGGTCTCTCCGGTTCCCCGTACCAGAACCTCGTACCAGTTCCCGTAGGCGCTGCTTTCGATGGAATGGACTGAAAGATCCGCCTCCAGCCCGTTGACGCTGTAACTCAGGACTTCGCGGATCGTCTCGGCGGCAAACCAGGCGGCGTTGGGATCATCCGCGTTGATAACGCCGAAGGGTGCCGGGTATTCGCCGGATTCGCTGTGCCGTCCCAGAGCCCGGAAGAGGTTCCCCTTGTCGTCCCGGTACTGTTCCCAGGTTCCGTGGAACTCCAGATGTTCGCGGGTCAGGTTGGTCATAACCGCCACGGTAAAATCCACGTCTCCCAGACGGTTTGTCCGGGGGGAAAGGCCGTGGGAACTGCTCTCCGCCACCGCGTACTCCGCGCCGCTTTCGGCTATTTCGAAAAGAAAGCGCTGGACTTCGGTAGCCTCCGGGGTGGTCTGATGTTCCGGGTTCGGCAGTTCATCCCCGCCCAGGCTGTACTGGACGGTGGAAAAAAAACCCGCCTTTTTCCCCAGCAGCCGCAGGAGCTGCCAGATAAGGTACACGGTGGTGCTTTTCCCCTCGGTTCCGGTTACGCCGATAACCGTCATGCGCCGGGAGGGGTAACCGTAAAAGGCCGCGGCTATGGGGGACATGGCAAAACGGGAATCCTTAACTTTTAGAAAAACAGTTTCCTTGTTAAAATTCTCCGGGTTTATATCGTCCTGGTAAACTACTACGGAAGCCTTTTTTTCCACCGCCTGCCCGATGTAGTTATGCCCGTCCGTGCGGAGGCCCTTCAAGGCGAAGAAGAGGTTTCCCGGCTTTACCTTCCGGGAATCGTATTCCAGCCCGCTCACCAGGGGATCGGCGGGCAGGGAGAAAGAGGCGGTCTTGTCCCCGCAGTAAGCTGACTGCGCCGCGGTAAGGGGGGTAAAAAAACTTGAAAGGTGCCGCTCCATGCAACCAGTTTAGTATCTTTCACTTTGACGGTAAAGCGGGGCGCCGGCAGGGCCTAAGCGGGCTGTTCTTCCCCGAAAACCACCGCCGTAAAGGTGAAGAGTTGGGCGCCCGGTTCGCCGTAGGATCCGGCGGGCAGCCCCGCCTTGACGCAGATATAGTCCAGATAGCGATCCCGATCCCAGCCCTGTTCCACGGGAACCTGGGGGAGCAGCACCCCGGCCCGGCCCCGGTGGACAAGGTAAAGCCCGTGAAGCCCGACCTTTACCTCCCGGGGATCGGGGCAGGGGCTCATAGGGGAAAGGGCGGAAATCTCGATGGAACAGCGGGGAAACTCCTCCGGGGAAAGGGGAGGGAAGCGGGGGTCTCCAAAGGCCGCCTCCGCCGCCATGTTCCGCACGGTTTCTTCCAGGGGCCCGGCGGCGCTCATCCTGCCGATGCAGCCCCGCAGCTTTGCCTTGCCGTCTTCCGTAATGCGGAGGGTAACGAAAGCCCCGCAGGGCTCGGCCAGGGCGGATCTTCCCGCCGCCTTTAATTGTTCCAGCGCCGGATCGCGGCGGTAGAGGGGCTCGCGGCCTTCAAGTTTCGCGGCAATGCTCTCCCGCGCATCCGCAAGCAGGGCCCGCCGTTCCCCGGCGGTAATGACGAATTCCATGGCTTGCAGTATACACCTGCCGCCGGGCTGTGTCTTGACAATATCAGAGCTTCAGGGGATACCTTAAGAGCGCGTGTTACGCGGGGTTCCGGATGTTAACCCTTTCGGCACGAACAAAACTACAGGAGGACTGCCAT
>JAIRRU010000262.1 GCA_031255815.1 Treponema sp.
GCCAGGGTAAGATTTAACGTGAGGCAACGGGCTCAGTTGACAAATAGCTTTCCCGGGATCTATGATATATCAAGAAATATATCACCTGTTTAAGCCGATTCCGGAATTTGGGGTTTCGGAACGGCCCGTTTCCGTTGAAACCAGGAGGGCCTATGACCGGAAGACGCCGGTTCATTAATTGCGCGATGGGAGAGCCTGCGGACCGGGGTGTTTTCTGGGAAGACCGGCTCTGGGCGGAAACGCGCGCGCGCTGGCAGGAAGAAGGCATGAGCGGGGATTTCGATTTCGGCTACGATTTCCGTGAAAACGAATGTCATGAGGCGCTGGCCGTTGATTACGGGTATCTCCCCAAATTTGAGGAAAGGGTACTGGAAGACCTGGGGGACAAAAAACGGGTTATCGATCAGTACGGGGTCGAAAAATTGGTCATGAAGAGCAACCCCGGCCTCCAGCATTTTATACGGTATCCGGTGGAGTGCAGGCAGGACTGGGAAAAACTCGCGCCCCGCCTGGAAAGCGGCGCCGAAGGGCGTTTTGCGGAAGGCTGGGTCGAAAAAGCCCTGGCGGCAAGCGCGGCTGATTCGGCGCCCCTTACATTGGGAGGCGGCCACCTGTGCGGGTTTTTCAGCTTTCTTCGGGAGACCATGGGAGACAAGTGTTACTATTTCATTTACGACGACGAAGGGCTTATCAGGGAGATGCTGGGCTTCCAGGAGAGGCGGATCCGCGAATTGATAAGAAAAACCAGCGCCAGGGTTCAAATTGACCGGCTTTTTATATGGGAAGACATGTGTTACAAAAACGGCCCCTTGATTGGGCCGGATATGTTCAGGGAGCTGTTGCTGCCCCATTACGCGGAAGTAACTAGAACCGCCCGGGAATGCGGGATCGGGATCGTAGACGTGGATTCCGACGGGTTAATAGACGATCTTCTTCCGTTATGGCTTGAGGCGGGAGTAACTATGCTTCATCCCTTTGAGGTGCAGGCGGGGATGGATGTTAACCGGGTACGGAAAACCTTCGGCTGCAATTTCGCTATACGCGGCGGCGTGGATAAGCGCATGCTGGCCCGGGGGAAAAAAGAAATCTGCGGGGAAATAGAGCGGATTCGCCCGGTATACGAAGCGGGCCGCTATATCCCCTGCGCGGATCACGCCATTCCTCCTGATGTTTCGTTTTATAACTACCAATACTATCTCGATAAACTCAGAACCATGCTTGGTTTTTAGCGGAGGTTAAACATGAATTTACACAGCCATACACGGAGCGTCGCGGATAAATGCCGCGATATATGGATCAGCCCGGATCGGTTTACCAAAAACCCGGACATTGTTCAGACCCGGGAAGGCCGGCTGCTTCTGGTTTACAGCGATAACGATCAGCACTGGTCGCAGGTAAATCAAATTCTGACCATTCTGGCCAGCGACGACGAAGGGCAAAACTGGTACAAATTCAGCGAGGCGGCTCAGGCCGATCTCGCGAAAGGGGACGAACGCCTTGTTACACCCCGCCTGAGCTGTCTCTCCGACGGCCGGCTGGCGGTTTTAGTTGATCATGACGATTACAGCCATTTCCATGAAGAGCAAAGTTTTGGTAACTGGATCTATTGGTCGGAGGACGGCGGCAGAACCTGGAGCCCCCCGCAAAAAACCCGGATCCCCGGTTTTGAGCCGGACAGGATAATGGAACTGCCGGACGGGCGGCTGGCGGTGGTCTCCCACGTTTTAAGAGCCAAGAGCATGGAATTCGCGGTTATTATCTCCCTGTCGGAAGACAGGGGCGGAACCTGGAAGGAATACGCCACCGTCGCGCATGACGGCTACCATCGTTTCTGCGAAGGGGCGATGATCCTTCTGGAGAAAGAGTGGGCGGTTATCATGCGGGAAAATCACTGCGCGGGTTTTCCGAATTTCGTGTGTTTCTCCCGCGACGAGGGCCGGAACTGGACGGCGCCCCAGATGCTCCCCTTCCATTTTCACCGGCCTTACGGCAAACTGCTGCCCGGCGGGCGGGTGCTGGTTACCGGGCGGAATCTTCTGGGCGGGGTGGGAACCTACGCCTGGGCCGGCGATCTAAGGGCGGAGGCGGGCTATTACGAAGCCGGAGGCCCCATGGCCGAATACAAGGCCGATTTTGAAGACGGCGCCCTGGTCATTGAAAACGGGCCGGAACTGGATTGCCGCTATACGCTCCTGCCGCCGGAAAACGCCAAATCGGAGCTTATCTTTGAAGCCGAACTCAAGGCGGAAGGCCCCGACGACAAGGCCGTGGCCTTTCTCAGTGTTAACGGCCTTAGCCTGATGGGCGCGGAGCAGGCGCTCCTGCGTATCGCCCCGAACTGGATCATGCTGAACGACCGGGGAGCGGATTTCGCAAAAAAGGCCGATATGCGCCGCTACCGGCATGTGCGGCTTTGTTCCCGCCGGGGGCTTCTTACGGTGGATGTAGACGGGGAAGTCCTTATCAACCAATGCGTCTTTCATGAGGGATGCGCCTACGGTGACTTTTATTCACCGGTTCCGGGGAAACGCACCCAGTTCGGCCAAATCGGGGATGAGGGGAGGAGTTTCTGGAAAACAGTACACTGCCGGGAGCTTAATCCCGCCCTGCCGGACTACGACTTTTACTGGGCCGCTTCCGGCGGGAAATATCCCGATGCTTACCAGCGCGAACGGCTTACCCTTATTCACGCCAATGTTCACCCCCGCCTTAAAGCGTGGCCGGATCACGGCTATTCTTCCTGGCTTGTCCTGGGCGACGGCAGCATCGTGTTTGTTGATTACACTAACCTGGGGGACAAACCCGGCAAAAGCCATTTGGTGGGCGCCCGTTTCAGGCCGGAGGATCTGTAAGGGCCTTACCCGATCCGGACAAGATCTTTTAAGACGGCGGCGTCGGCAAGAAAATTTTGTTCGCTGCCGTCTTTGACAAATTCCATGATGTAGTTACGCTCTCTTCCAAGAAGCCCGATGTAAGTTTTCCAGAGGGCGGCGCCTTCCGCAAGGGGGCGGCGGATATTCCCCCTTTCCCAGTGAAAAACATGAACCTGGGAAAGGGAGGGGAGGAGCGTAACTATCTCCCGGCAATGCTCTTCAAGGGGCAGATCCGGATTGGGCTGCCAATAGGCGCTTAAGTTTCCGGCCCCGGCCCGGCGGAGTATTTCCCGCGCCCCCTCGCAGGTATCGGTCAGGGTGCCCCGGTGGTACTCCAGGGCGACCCCTACGTTGCGGAGCGAAGCTTTCCGGCACAGTTCCTTCAGTTCCGCCGCGGCCCTTTCGTAGTAAGGCCCGTCGGCTTCAGCCGACGGAATCTCCCCCGCCCAGACGCGGATCAGCGGCGCGTTCAGGGCAAGGGCTGTTTCAAGAACCGGCTCAAAGCTGTCTCCCCGCAGAAGGCGGTAGTAGGAACCGTAGGAAAAGACCGCGAGCCCCGCTTCCCCGCTAAGCTTTCCGATTCTTTCCGCCAGGGCCGTGTCCCCCGGCGGCGCGTGGACGTCCCCGCCCCACTCAATGCCGTCAAGACCGGCACGCTTTGCCAGATCGAGTATCCGTTCGGGGGAAAGGGAACGGAAGGTAACCGATGTAAGACCTATCATGCTGATTCCTCCTGGTACGCGGTTTCTTCCCCGTATTAGCGCCTCTTTACCCCCAGCAGATCCAGGTGCCTGCCGATATGCTTTACCAGGGCTTCGGCGTAAACTTCCTCGTTTTTCTTCCACAGCGAGTAGAGCTTATCCCTGAACTCGTAAGAGCCGTCCGGGTTCTTCTTGTTCAGGATGAGGCCGTAGGTGATGTGGATAAGCTGCCGGGAATCGTTCTGGTCGAAGAGCCCGGGAAGTTCGGCGTCCTTCAGGCTGTCTACATCGGGAATTTTGGCGAGATCCGTGGTAACGTGGTAGTACTTCCGGGCCTCGTCGAAGGCGGAGAGGGCGTATTGGTGGATCCGCCGGTAGAGGCCGGGATCCGCTACCGCCGCTACCCGCATGGCCTCCAGCCA
>JAIRRU010000280.1 GCA_031255815.1 Treponema sp.
TGTAATATGGTCGATGAAGCCCCGACCTTTGCCGGAATACTGGGGCTTACGATGAACAATACCGACGGAACCTGCCTTGACGCAATATTAACCCGGTGAGCAGGTTTCCGCGGATCACCTGAAAACAGGCCATATTTTGGTTTGTAAATATGTGAGGAGGAAGAGTATGAAAGCTGCACGGAATGTCTTATTCGTTCTTTGTCTGATTTGCCTCTGCGCGGGCGCCGTAAGCGCCGGCGGCGGGAACCAGGGGAGAGGGTCGGGGCCGGTAACTGTCCAGTTCCATTATAATGCCTGGAATACGGGGCTGGAGGTGATCGCGGAACTGATAGATGAATTTAACGCGAGTCAAAGCGAGGTGGTAATTGAAGGCAGCTTTGGCGGCGGCTGGGAAGAGTCCAACAAGAAACTCCTGGCATCCCTGGTAGCCGGCGATACCCCCGCTTTGGCCATGGTGGCCATGGCCTACAACGCCCCCTTCCTGGTGGAAGGGCATTTTGAAGATCTCAGCGCCTATATGGCAAAGGATACCGAGGTTACGGAAAGCGATTTTATGAAGGCCCTTCTGGATCTGAACCGGTACAACGGAAAGGTCTACGGGCTTCCCCTGGCCTGTTCGGCGCCGATTCTCTACTACAACAAGGATATCTTCAGAAAGGCGGGGCTGGACCCCGACAAGCCCCCGGCCGCCTGGAACGATGTCTACAGCTACGCCCAGAAGATCCGCGCCCTGGGCCCCGAGTATACGGGGCTCCTTTTTAACCGTTCCAACGGTTACATCAGCATGGGGATGGTCCGGGCCTTTGGGAGCAACTGGATAGCCCAAGATAATTCCACGGTTCTCTGGACCGACAAGGGCGCGGTGGAAGCCCTGCAGTTGGTACAGAAGATCCACAACGAAGGCCTGGGGGTGTACCAGGGGGATGAGGCAAGCATGGTTGGTTCCGGTATGACCGGTATGTGGGTGCAAACCTGCGCCGATGTGGGAAAGTTTCTCAGGGATCTTGGTTACGATTGGGGCAACGCCCCCCTGCCGGCCCAGGTTACCCAGTCCGAGCCAATAGGGGGCGGCAGCATTTATATGTTCAAGAATTCCCCCCAAGCCCAGAAGGACGGGGCCTGGAAATTTATGAAATTCCTGGTCAGCCCCGAAAGCCAGTCCCGATGGTCCAGCGCTACCGGCTATGTGTTTACCACCCAGGCGGCCCTTAACTATCCTGCGGTGCAGGACCAGTTGCGAAGAGAACCCCGGTACGGGGTGGTATACGGCCCCCTGGCGGAATACGCCGTGGCCCAGGATACTACCCAGCTTATTCCTTTCGTGGAAGTACTGGATATTTTTAACAAGCTTTGGGACGACACGATCCTCAACAACGGGGACGCGGTAAGGAACTCCGCCGAGGCCCAGGCCCAGGCAAACCGGATCATAGCCCCTTACAAGAAGTAGAGGTACGCAATGAAAGGCAGGGTATCCCCCCGGTTAAAAAAGAAACTCGGCGAATCCGCGGTCATCGCGCTCTGCCTTTCCCCTTCCGCCGTTCTTATTCTTGTTTTTACTTACTTTTCATTCTTTTACTGTATTTATCTGAGTTTCCATTCCTGGAACATCCTTTCCCCTAAGCGGTTTATCGGGCTTGAAAATTATATAAGCGCCTTTAGTTCCCCGGATTTTCTGAACGCCCTTAGGGTTACCTTTATCTATGTGGCCGCTGCGGTGCCTCCCTGCGTTATCCTCGGCATGGTGGCGGGACTGCTCCTTAACTGGATAAGCCATGCCAAAAGCTTCTTCCGGCTCATGCTTTTTCTGCCTTTTATTATTTCCATGGTAGCGGCCTCCACCGTTTGGCGCATGGTTTTGCATCCCGGCGCCGGCGGTTTTCTTAACCATATTTTGTTTAGCCTGGGCTTCAAGGCCAGCCACTGGACCAACTGGTGGAATGATACCCAGGGAGGGGCCATAGCTTCGGTAGTTATCGTGGGGGTATGGAAATTTGTCGGCTACAACGGGGTGCTCTTTCTTGCGGGGCTCAAGAATATCGACAAAAGCCTGTACGAGGCGGCTAAAGCGGACGGGGCGAATCCCTGGCAAAAATTCTTCCGGATCACCTTCCCCCTCCTCTCTCCCACTACTTTTCTGGTAACCATGCTCCAGTTGATATCCGCCTTTAAGGTGGTGGAATCTATTATGATTATGACCGGAGGCGGGCCCGCAGACAGCACCATGGCATTGGTGCTCTATATTTACAACAATGCCTTTAGTTACCTGAAATTCGGTTACGCCTGCGCTGTTTCGGCGATCCTCTTCGGCATCATACTCCTTGTAACCGTAGTTCAGCTGATCTTGGAAAAACGAATGGTTCACTACCAATAGGAAAACAGGATGGCGAGAAATATTTCCGCAGTAATCTGCAATAACCAAAGGCTTTCCGGTCAGAGGCTGGTTTCATGGCTGGGAACGGTTCTTATCTATCTGTTCCTGGCCTTTTTGGTTCTTATCATAAATTTCCCCTTCATCTGGATGGTCTTGACCTCCCTTAAAAATTCACCGGAGGTCTTCCTTATCCCTTTCAAATTCTTTCCTGAAAGGATTGTCTGGAGCAACTACTCGTTTGCCTGGCGTTTAGCCCCCTGGGCCGCGTATTTCGGAAATTCCCTGTTCATCGCGGTAATTTCCATGGCGGGCCAGATGTTTTTTGGTTCCCTTGCGGCCTATGCCTTTACCCGTAAATTCAAGCTTAACAAACTGATTTTTACCCTCTTTCTGGGGGCCATGATGATCCCCGGCCAGGCTACCATGATCCCCAATTACGTAATTTTTAAATCCCTGGGATGGATCAATACCTATTTGCCCTTGACGGTTCCCTTTTTAACGGGGGTATTTGCCATCTTCTTACTGCGCCAGTATTTTCTTTCCATTCCCAAAGACTATGAAGACGCGGCGGCGATTGACGGCTGCAGGGCCTTCTTTTACATATTCCGGATTTTGATGCCCCTTTCAAGCTCCGCGCTGATAACGGTGGCTTTACTGGCATTTAACGATCGCTGGAACGATTACCTTTACTCCCTTATCATGATTACCAAGAACAATATGCGGACGGTTCAGGTGGGGCTTGGTATTTTGCGGGAAATGGGCGCGCCCGTATCTTTTCTTATGGCCGCGACAACCTTTGTTACCATTCCGGTCATCGTTCTCTTCCTCTTTGTGCAGAAACGTTTTATAGATGGTGTTATGACGGGAGGTATTAAAGGTTAAGCCATGCCGACGCCTTCTTTGTTTTGCCGCGACCTTTACAAGGACTATCTCCTTGATCTGATCCGCATCCCCTCCCTAACCGGGGAAGAGGGGGCCTGCGCGGAATATGTGCTGGATTCGCTAAAGAGTATCGGTTTTGGTTCGTCCCCCGAAAGGAAGGCCTTTATCGACGCCGCCGGAAACGTGGTAGGGATACTGCAAGCCGGTCCCGGGCAGGCGGTACTGCTTAACACCCACCTGGACGTGGTTCCTCCGGGCGATGCTGAATTCTGGGCGCCTTACAGTCCCTTTGGCGGGCATGTCGAAGGGGACAGGGTTATTGGCCGGGGCGCGGCGGATATTAAGGGGGGGCTTGCCGCCCAGTTTTTTGCCTTTAAGTATTTTAAGGAGATGCTGGACAGGGGGGGCAAATTCAACGGCACGCTGATCTTTTCTTCGGTGGTTCACGAAGAAGCGGCGGAGATGCTGGGTATGCAGATCCTTATCGAGGAAACGCTGCCGGGTTTGGGCTTGAAGCCGGATCTCTGTATTCTGGGGGAACCCACCGGGGGTAAGGTTGCTTTGGGGCAGCGGGGAAAGGTAGAACTGGTAATAACTACCAGCGGCAAGATCGCCCATAGCAGCCAGCCGGCCCTGGGGATAAACTCTCTGGAAAAAATGCTGCCGGTTATACGTTACATCTTTGAAGATCTGCCTCTGCGCCTAAAACACGATTTACCCATGTGCGAAGGCAGTGTTACTATAACCGACTGCGTTGTAAAGCCGGGTAAAATGAGCGTTATACCGGATTTCTGTGAAATATCCGTAGATCGGCGCTATACCCCCGGGGAGGATATCCCGGCCCTGCTCGGAGAATTCAAAAATCTCTTTCAGGAACTGCAAAAGAAAGATCCCGATTTTCACGCCCAGGTATTCCCCCGGGTTTACCATGAGCGTACCTGGGCGGGTTATGAAAAGAAGGTCTGCAAGCACCATCCCGCCTGGGTTACCGACGCGAAGTTACCGATCGTGAAACGATCCCTGGATGCCCTTGCCGCGATTCATCAGAATCCCGCGCCGTTTTTCTGGAAGTTCGGAACCGACGGCAGCATGACCGCCGCGCTTTGCGGTATCCCTACCATCGGTTACAGCCACGCGAAGGAAGAGTGGGCCCACCAGGCAAAGGAAGAGGTGTCTCTTAGCGAAATGGAAAAAACAGTAGAAGGAACCATCGCCATGGTTGCCGCCGTTCTTGGCGGTTTCCCGGTATTGCCCGGTTTGAACGGCTGCCATTTGGGAACCGGGCTTTCCGAAGGGCTTCGTTTCAGATAGGGCAAACGATTCTATCTTTGTCGTGTCCAGGCTGCCAGCGAAGTAACAATCCCTAAGAACAAGGAGAGGCCTTGCGGCGCGGTTCGCGGCCCTTAGAATTCTTCCGGATAAACCTTCCGCTGCCCCGAGGGGGATTTTTCGGCTTCGGTAACGGACGCTTCCTTCCCCTCGATTTCCTTTATGCGTTTTAAAAGCCGCGCCTTCATGGCGTCGCACACTTCCTTGTGGGAGGCCATGTTGATCAGGTTCGTCAGTTCGTGGGGATCGTGTTCCAGATCGTAGAGATACTGCTCGGCATAAACCGGGGAATCCTTGCCCTTCCAGCCGTCCGTGTCCGGGGCGTTAAGGCCGTATTTCCAGCGTTTAGTCCGCAGCGCCCTGCCCGTTTGGGATTCGCTTATCTGGATAAAAACATCATCGGGCCAGTTTTCGCGGCCGTCCAGCAGGGATCTGCCTTCCATTTCTTCGGGGACGGGAAGGCCCGCCGCGTCCAGCAGGGTAGGCGGCATATCGACCAGGCTTACCAGGTCGGTAACGCGGCCGCCCCCCGAAAATCCGGGGCCGGAGAGGGCCATGGGGATACGGATCGACGCTTCGTGGCAGGATCGCTTGTACTCCTTGTTCCGGGTTTTAAAATGGTTCCCGTGGTCGGCGGTGTAGAGAATGACGGTATTGTCCAGAATTTCAAGGCTCCGCAGCGCGTCGCTCAGCCGGCCCAGGGCCTCGTCCAGCCGTTTGACCATGCCGAAGTATCCCCCCAGGTGCTGGGCCGAGGATCCTCCCAGGGCGGCAAGGTCGCCGGGTATCCAGCGTCCGGTATAGGGTTCCCGGTAGCCTTCCGGCGGGGGGTAGTCGTCCACGCGGTTTTGGTGGTGGGGCTCAAGAAAGGATAAGAAAAGGAAAAAGGGCCTGTCCCTTTCATCCGCGATATACCGGATCGCCGCGTCGGTCAGGGCGTCAACCCGGTATCCCGGCAGAAACACTTCTCTGCCGTCCCGGTCGTACACCACGGTACGGTAGGTGTCGGATGTGTGTTCCAGGGCGTTGGCGCCGAGCCAGTAATCGTATCCGCCCTGCCTGTCACGGGGAACCGGCTCCTGGACGGCAAGGTGCCATTTCCCGATATAGGCGGTGCCGTAGCCCCCCTCTTTAAAGTAATGGGCCAGGGTCTTCTGGGCGCCAAGGGCTATGCCGTTCCGGTAAACCCCGGTATTGGTGGCGTATCTTCCGGTCTGGAGGCAGGCCCTGGCGGGGGCGCAGACCGGCTGGCAGGTAAATGCGTTGAAACAATGGGTTCCGGCCTGGGCCATGCGGTCGAAATTCGGCGTCAGCCCCAGCGGGTTCCCGTGAAGCCCCGTGGTGTCCCAGCGCTGCTGATCCGTAAAAAAAACAATGACATTCGGCTGCTTTTTCATCTTTCGCTCCTTGCCGATCCCGTTTGAAACAGGCTTAAAGGCGTTTTCGCATCTTTGAACCGCGGGCCAAGCCAAGAGGCGCCAAGGCCCTAAAGATTGTCCGGGAATCGGGAAAAGTATACACTAAAATTTATGGACGAAACACTGGCGGCGGGCCTGGAAGAACTCCGGAAAGATCGGAGGGCGGACGCCCTGCTTGCCCCCCGCGCCGCCGAGGTCATCGCCCTGCTGGAACGGTACATAGCCGAGATCGAACTCTTCAACCCCTCTTACGGCCTGGTGAGCGTAAAAAGCAGGCGGGAACTGGTTGTAAGGCACATCCTGGATTCCCTGGCGGCGCTGGGCCTTCTTTTGGAGGGAGGCCCGGCCCGAAGAATCGCCGATGTCGGCTCCGGGGCGGGCCTGCCGGGGATACCGCTGGCCATATGCCTGCCCCTTTCCCGTTTTACCCTTATCGAGCGGGCGGGCCGCCGGGCCGGCTTTCTGCGTAACACCCTTGCCGTCCTGGGATTGCCCAACGCGGAAGTGGAAGAAACGGAGATGGAAAAGGCCGCCCCGGGCCGTTTCGGCCTGGCCGTTTTCCGCGCCTTCCGGCCCCTGGAGCCGCCGATCCTGAAAGGCCTCCTCCGGCTCCTGGCGGACGGCGGCGCGCTTGCCGCCTGGAAGGGCCGGCGATCCCTTGCCGGGCAGGAACTGGGCAGGCTGGAGGCCGCGGGGCTTCTCTCCCCCCTGTCCTCCCCGCCCGCCGCGGGAAAGCCCCGCTGGGAGATTCTCCCGGTAAAGACGCCTTTTCTGGAAGCGGAACGCTGCCTGGCGCTGATCCGCAAGCCGCCGCAAACCATGTAAACAGGCGGCGGCCGGTTTCGGCCAGGACAAACGAGGTATGTTGATTCCTCCGTGTTCTGGCGAGCCGCAGTCCGCCTTGGCGCGCTGCCCTTTACCCGTACTTTTAGCCTAACCAAACCACTGGCCGCGAAGGGCGCAAAGGCCCCGGAAGCTTCGTTTCCCCTGATGAAACAGGTTCCCGGAGAAAATTGCCCGTTCTTTGCACTATAATGAATTCGTGTCCGCCCGCAAACCGCTTGCTTTGCGGGCAGGTTCGTGCCTTG
>JAIRRU010000297.1 GCA_031255815.1 Treponema sp.
AAAGGCAATTTTAAACAAATATGTAACTAATTTTGGACATTTCCCTATTAAAATACCAATGAAATTATTTTCAAAGGACAAAATTACTATCAAGATTCCGATTAAGCCGGCAAAAAAATTAAAAACGTCGAATCTTCCCCAGGAAATTGAAGCGAGGGTAAAATACACTAAAATTATCATTCCGGATATCAGTAACATGATATTTCTACGGGAACGGTTTGTTTTCCCGGGGAACGCCGATCTCATCATTTTTCTCTTACTAATTCCGCAATCTCCCGTGCCGTTGCGCCGGCTTGAGGCCGGCCTTACAGGGCCTGCATCGGCCCGATCAAGGCCACCTTGCCGCCAATAGAAATATCCCGGACCGCCCCGTCCTTCTTCGTCACCCGGGCCTCGATAATCCCCCCGGGCTGGGCCGCTTCGTAATACCCCTCGCCGTCCCGCAAGCCCCGGGCCAACCAGGCGGCCAGAGCCGCGGTTCCGGAGCCGCAGCTTGACTCGAAGACCAGGGAGTCTGCGGCTTCCACATACACGGCGGGGCGCATGATCTTTTTCCCGGAATCCCAGAACATAAGGCCAAAGGCGGCCATTGAGCGCCGGGCCTCCGGACTCATTCCCGCCGCGGCCTTCCACGCATCCCGCAGGGCGAACACCAGGTCCCGGCTGGGAACCGAATCCGGAAAGATGAGATGGGTGATACCCTCAAAGATATACACCGGCAGCCGCCGGCCCTCAAATTCCAGGGATTCCACCCCACGGGGCCCGGGAATCTTTACCTCCGCCCGGCCGGTCTCCGTATCAACCCGTACCGGCAGGGGCTCTGTTGAACCGCTTATCCCGACGCTTACCGTGGCCAGCCCGGAGAGCCCCATTTCCCGGGCCACGTAAAGGCCGAAACTCCGGGCCGCGTTACCGCAGAACTCCCCTCCCATCATCTCAAGCCGCCAGGGACTGTCCGGCTTACCCGGCGGGGGCCTCACAAAGCCAACCTGTTCGGCCCCAAGGGAGGGTTCCGCCAGCAGGGCCTTTGCCACAGAGGCCCGTTCCTCCCCGCTTTCGACGGGATCAAGCACAAAGATCGTAATGTTCCCCGCGGGATCGGCGGAGACGATTCGGTAGCTCATGGGATTCCATGTTACAACGCTTTATGAAAACTTGACAGCGCCAAAAGGATGACCCCAAACCGATGGACGGTTCAGGTTTTAAAATATTGAATATGAAATTCATTTTCATATTGACAAAGCGAAAGATTCCCGGTAAATTGCCCGCAGGAGGGCGGGATTATGGCGTCTCAGGATCGGGCCGGGAAGAGGGCGGCTGTTTCCGGCTACAACACCCGGCAGGGGAAACTTATCATGGATTATCTGGCTTCCCTGGGGGATGCCCACGTTACGGTTAACGATATAGCCGATCACTTCCGGCATGAGATCCGGGAAACCATAGGGCTGGCTACGATCTACCGCCACCTGGAAAAGCTGGTAAAGGCCGGAACCCTCTGCAAGTACAACCCCGGCGAAGGTGAAAGCGCCTGTTATCAATACATAGGGGCGAACAGAACGGAGGGGGATCGTTTTCATCTGAAATGCGAAAGGTGCGGAAAACTCATACACCTGCAGTGCGGTTTCCTCGATGAAATTCTGGGGCACCTGAGGGACGAACACCGTTTCCGGATCAACCCGCTTAAAACGGTGTTTTACGGCAGCTGCGAGGACTGCAAGGGATCCCGCGCTTTCTTAGGCCAATGAGGAGGGCGAGCACGGTGGGAGTATTGCAAAAGGCGGCAATCAGGGCGCTTTTAGCTTGCCTCGCCCTTGCCTTCCTGGCCGCGGCGCCTTGCATACTGGCTCAGGCCGGGCATGATTGTACCTGCAAGGGGCATTGCCCCGTTTGTCTTGAGATGCAATGGGTTCTGGATTTGCTCAGGCACTTAGACACGGCTGTTGTGCGCGGCGGCCTCTGGGCCGGCATCCCCGGACTTGCGGCAGTTTCGGGCGGGGTTCTGAGCGCCCGCGCCGCGCCGGCAAGCTCCGTTTCCTTGAAAGTCCGGCTGAACACCTGATCCCCTGAGGCCCTTTCATTTTAGCGGAAGTTGTTCGGAAACTGAAGTTTCCAAACAACTCTATTTTTCTCTTTTACGAAGCGGTATGCGCCGCTGCCGGAAACCTGTCTTAAACAGGCCGCGGGGAACACGTTCCCGCTCAATTTTATACAAAAGGAGTTTCGTCTATGAAACGTGTTTTTTTAACTCTCTGTGTCTTGCTGTCTTTCACCCTTTTTCTATCCGCCCGAGGCCGGAAGCAGGAAAGCCGGGACGGAACCGGCAGGGAAGGGGTAAGGGTGCTTACCACCATCTTCCCGCCCTACGATTTTGTCCGGGAAATAGGGGGCGGTACAGTTAATCTTTCTATGTTGCTTCCTCCGGGAGCGGAAAGTCATTCTTTTGAACCCAGCCCCCGGGATATCATCAACATCCAGAACAGCGATATTTTCATCTACAACGGCGGAGAATCCGATGTCTGGGTCGATCGCATCCTCTCGTCAATGGACAGGGGGAACAAGAAGATTATCCGTCTTATGGATTGCGTTGATGTGGTGGAAGAAGAAATCGTGGAAGGCATGCAGGAAGAAGAGGAAGAGGAGGACGGTGAGGGGGAAGCGGAATACGACGAGCATGTCTGGACATCCCCGGCCAACGCGAAACGTATTGTCCTGAAAATTTCCGATGTGCTCTGCGAGGCAGACAGGGCCAACGCCCCGCTTTACCGGGACAATACCGCCGCTTATCTGGAAAAACTCGATGAGCTTGACCGGGCCTTCCGGGAAACCCTCAGCCGGGGTACGCGAAAGACCCTGGTCTTCGGCGACCGGTTCCCCTTCCGTTACTTTGCCGACGCTTACGGGCTCAGTTACTTCGCGGCCTTTCCGGGCTGTTCCACCGAAACAGAGGCCAGCGCCGCCACCATAGCTTTCCTGATAAACAAGGTCCGCCAGGAAAAGATACCGGTGGTTTTCCACATCGAACTTTCCAACGAAAAGATCGCCGACACTATCTGCCAGGAGACGGGGGCAAAGAAGGGCCTCTTCCACGCAGCCCACAATGTTTCCAAGCGGGAATTTGAGAGCGGGGCAACGTACCTCGGCATTATGACAAAAAATGTTGAAATATTAAGGGAAGCTTTGCGTTAAGGTGAGGCGGGGGATCGGGGATCCTCCGCCTTCTCGACGGAGGCGGGACCTTCCAGCACCCGCCGGCCCCGTTCCAGGGCGACCAGGCCGGTCCGGGCCAGTTCCAGAATGCCGTAAGGGCGGAGCAAGAGCAAAAGGC
>JAIRRU010000061.1 GCA_031255815.1 Treponema sp.
CCGCGGGGCTGGCCATAGAAATAGACAAGTCCGCGGTGGATAACAAAACCGCCCTGAACGAAAAAGGCTACTCGTCCCTCTACCTGGAAATGTTCAGCATAGCCCGGCACTGCGGCTGCCGCTTCTTTTTCGGCAGCGATTCCCACCGCCCCGGCGAAATCGAAGGCTACAGCCGGATGGCCGAATTCGCGGGGCTCTGCGGTATCGAAGAGGATACGCTGCTGGAACTGTAGAAACCGCGCCCGCGTTCTCCGGGTTTTGAAAAGGGCGCGGTTCTGATACAATGCATGGCGTGATCATTGGCATTGATATCGGCAGCAGTACCACCAAAACCGTTTCCGTTGAGGGCGGGAAGCTGGCCCTGAAGATAAAAACCAGGGCGGCGGACGCGGTTACCTCGGCCGCCGGAGCCCTCGGCAAGCTGCTCCTGGAGAACGACATCGGCATGGCCGCTGTTCAGGGAATCGCCATTACCGGAGCCGGGGCTTCCAGGATAAAGAGCGATATCTTCGGTATTCCCACCCGGCGGGTTGACGAGATAAAGGCCATAGGAACCGGCGGGATCTTCCTGGCCGAAACCTACTGCGGCGCGGAGCCCGGAGGGAATCCTCTCATCATCGCCAATGTGGGAACGGGAACGGCGATCATCGAGGCGGGAAAGGACGGAATCGCCCACCTGGGAGGCTCCGGCATGGGGGGCGGCACGATCCAGGGTCTGGCGAAGAAGCTTCTCCCCACTTCCGACTTCAACAGCATACTGGAACTGGCAAAGGAGGGGGATCTCGATCAGGTGGATCTGCTCCTCAAGGATATTACGGAAACGGATATCAGCTTTCTTAACCGGGAAACAACCGCCGCGAATTTCGGTAAAACCCTGGACAGCGCCGGCAGCGCCGACCTGGCCCTGGCGATCCTCAACATGGTCTACCAGGTTATCGGCATGCTTTCCGTGTTTGCCGCCAGGAGTAAAAACCTTGACCGGGTTGTCGTTACCGGGAACGGCAGCAACAACCCCATCGGCAAACAGGTGCTGAAAATTATCAGCGGCATGTACGGGATCCGCTTCGAGTATCCTCCGGACGCGGAATACACCACCGCCATAGGCGCCGCGTTTTCCTGGGGATCTGCGGGAGTCTAACCAGGGGCTTTTCCAAAACCGGCCTCGAACCAAAGGTTCGCGCTTGGGAACCGCTCCAAGATCCGCGGGCGTAAAAGCCTTCGGAATACCACAAGGAGAGAGGTTTATCATGACTACTGTTACATTGGGCAGAACGGGTCTTGAGGTGAACAAAGACGGTTTTGGCGCGATACCGATCCAGCGGGTGGATCAGGCCGCGGCGGCCCGTATCCTGCGCCGGGCTTTGGACAAGGGGATAAACTACTTTGACACCGCCCGGAGCTATACGGACAGTGAAGAAAAAATCGGCGCCGCCTTCGCGGGTTCCCGGGACAAATTCATCATTGCCACCAAGACCGGGGCTAAGGACGCGGCCGTTTTTTGGCAGCACCTGGAGACAAGCCTTAGGAACCTGAAAACCGGCTGCATCGACGTTTACCAGTTCCATAACCCCGATTTTGTGCCCCGTCCGGGGGATCGGTCGGGGCTCTACGACGCCATGCTTAAGGCAAAGGAACAGGGAAAGATACGCTTTATCGGGTTTACCAACCACCGCCTGCCCATTGCCAGGGAAGCGGTGGAGAGCGGGCTCTACGATACCCTCCAGTTCCCCTTCTGCTACCTTTCATCGGAGGAAGAGATCGGGCTAACCCGCCTGTGCCTTGAAAAAAATGTCGGCTTTGTGGCGATGAAAGCCCTGTCCGGGGGGCTCCTTACGGATATCGGCGCCTGCCGGGGCTGGATTTCCCGCTTTCCCAACGTGGTTCCCATCTGGGGCATCCAGCGGGAAAGCGAGCTGGATGCCCTGTTCGCCGAGATGAACCAGGGGGCGGAGCTCAGCCCGGCGCAGGAACGGCGCATCGAGACCGACCGCAGGGAGCTGGCGGGCAATTTCTGCCGGGGCTGCGGTTACTGCCTGCCCTGCCCCGCGGGGATCCCCATCAATACCGCCGCCCGGCTTTCGCTGATGGTCCGCCGCACCGTAAGCGACCGCTTCCGATCGGATGAATGGAAGCGGGAGATGGCTAAAATCAGGGACTGCCGGCACTGCGGCCATTGCAGTTCCCACTGCCCCTACAGCCTGGACACCCCCGCCCTTCTGGCAAAAAACCTGGAGGAATACGAAAAATTCCTGGCTTCTTAGCGCCCTGATTGGGCTAAAGCGCCGGGTAAGAGAGACAAGGATTTATACACCGCAGCTTTGGATTTGAGAGGAAAAAAATAGCGGCTGTTCCAAAACTTCTGCTTTTGGAACAGCCTCTTTCCCGTGTATCCTGCCTTTTAGCCTGATCAAGCGCCCGGCGGGCTTCCCGCCCGGTTTAGCGTCTCTCAGGGCGAGTCTGCCGGTTTCTCCAGGATAAATTCCACCCGGCGGTTTCTCCACCAGCCCTCGTGATCCGTGTAATCCGCGACGGGGCGATCCCCCCCGATGCCGTAAGCGCTCAGCCGATCGCGGTTTACCCCCAGATCGGACAGGTAGTCCGCCACCGCCTGGGCGCGTTTTTCACTCAGGGGCAGGAGTTCCCGCTCCTGTTCCTGCCGGCGGTTCTGCGGCTGGTCCAGGGGGGTGGTATAATTAGCGTGGCCTTCCACCTTCACCTGGTAGCTGCTGAATTTGCCTAAAACCTGGGCTATGCGCCCCAAAATCCAGTTGTTGTTCTCCCGGACTTCTTCATCCAGGCCCTCAAACCCGGCGGAATTGGGGCCGAACATGATGGAGGGAACCCTTATCCGGAGGATATCCCCCTCCCGGATAACCAGCACGTCCACCGGGATAAGCCCTTCCCGGACTTTGGTATTGCCCAGGCTGTCGGAAACCGTAAAAGTGTAGCGGTAGTCCGAGGCGGACTCTACCAGCTCGCCGCCGGGGTTCTTGCCGTCCCAGTCTATCTTTTCCGGCGGCTCCCCTCTGCCGTTCCAGCTTTGGAAGATCCTGTCCGTCTGGGGTTCCCGTATCTCGAAGCGCCAGTCTCCGATGCCGGATTCGTCCTGAGCCTTGAGAAATATCGACAGGGCATCGTTTTCCCCGTCATCATCGGGGCTGAAGTAGCGGGCCGAAAGGGTAACGAGAAGATCGGGGCCGTTTGTATCCGGTTCGGGTATCGGTTCGGGCTCGGGCAGGGGCTCCGGTACTGGTTCCGGTATAGGCTCAGGTTCCGGTACGGGCGGAGGCGCCGCTTCGGGCACGGGCGCTGCTTCAGGCGCCGCTTCGGGTACGGGCGGCGGCGGCGGGGGCGCCGCGGAGGGAACCGGAGCCCCTATGGACTGGGACTGGGTACTGCAGGCGGTTAAAAACGAGCCGCCGAGCAAGAGGGCCAAGAGCATAGCAGCCAGGGTAAAAAGATTCTTTTTCACTTTGGGCTTCTCCTCAATCCGGGGCCCTTCCCAAAACCCGGCCGGTTTGGGGAAAGCCTCCCGTTTGTTCTTCACATAAGTATCGCATATTTTTGCCAAAACAAAAATACGAATCGGCAAACCCGCGGGACAAACGCATAGGATCTTTCCAAGGGCCGTCCTAACCGCGCGAATAACCGGATAACACCTGTTTATCACTTGCGCAGATGCGTTTTTTCCTGTAATTTCCACAAATCCAGGCTGTTCCGGAACGCTGGTTTTCGGAACGTTTTTTGAGCCTTGGACTTAACCTTATTTTTTTGGAGTTTTTATGAGTGTAAGGGCTACGGAACGGCTGATTGGGGATGTTGTTATTGCCTCCGGGTTATCTAACAGTCCAAGAATGATTGTAAAATCTGTCGATATTGAAGCGAAACGGGTTACGGCGATTTGGTTTAGCGACTGCCACGAGGGCCAGGAGGCTACTTTCCCGGCTACGGCCATCGACCGGGTGGAAGAGCCGGTAAAGGCTTCGCCCGCCCCTAAGGCGGGCCGCCCCGGCAGGAAACCCGGCAGGCCAAGCGCGGCCGGGAACAAGTAAGGCGGGCGCCGCGTTAAAGGCGGGCCACACGGACAAAAGCCGGATTCGCTTAAAGTCCGTGTAGCCGCCGGACGGGCCCCTGTTAAAGCCCCAAAAGATACTGGTTCAAGATGTTTTCCAGATATTCCTGCCTGCCGCTGCTTATCCCTGTTCTGCCATAGTTTGCCGATGCGCCGATCCCGGCCAGTTTCTCAAAGGAAAGCCCCCCCTTCTCGAATTTCGCGCCGTCCCCGGTATTGAAGGAGCTGTAGCGCTTCCTGACAAAGCCGGGTATCTTGCCGTCGGCAATGATCCGGCTGGCGATTTCCAGGCCCACGGCAAAGGCGTCCATGCCGCCGATGTGGGCGATGAAAAGATCCGCCGGATCCACCGAATTCCGCCGGATCTTGGCGTCAAAGTTGAGGCCGCCGCTGGTAAAGCCCCCGGCCCTGAGTACCGCGTACATGGCCATGGCGGTTTCGTAGTAGTTTGAGGGGAACTGATCCGTATCCCAGCCGTTCTGGCTGTCCCCCCGGTTGGCGTCCACGGAGCCGAACAGCCCGGCGGCGGCGGCGGTTTCCAGTTCGTGGGCAAAATCGTGCCCCGCCAGTTCCGCGTGGTTGGCCTCGATGTTCAGGCGGAAATCCTTGTCCAGGCCGTAGTGCCGCAGGAAGCCGATAACCGTCTCGGTGTCGTAGTCGTACTGGTGCTTGGTGGGTTCCATGGGCTTGGGTTCAATGTAGAAAACCCCTTTGAAGCCCTGTTTGCGGGCGTAGTCGCGGGCGGAGGAGAGGAACATTGCCAGATGGTCTTTTTCCCGTTTCAGATCCGTATTGAGAAGGCTCATGTAACCCTCCCGGCCGCCCCAGAAGGTGTAACCCTGCCCCCCCAGCTCGATGGTGGCGTCAATGGCCGCCTTAACCTGGGCCGCCGCCAGGGCCACCACGCCGAATTCCGGGTTGGTAGCCGCGCCGTTCATAAAACGGGGATGGGTAAAGAGGTTCGCCGTACCCCAGAGCAGCTTTACCTTGGCCGCCTTCTGCAACTTTTTGGCCCGGGCAACCAGGGTAAAAAGGTTCTTCTCGCTTTCCGCCGGGCTTTCCCCTTCCGGGGCCATATCCCGGTCATGGAAACAGTACAGTTCTACCCCCAGCTTGGTGAAGAACTCAAAAGCCGCGTCCATTTTGCGCTCCGCCGCCTCCATGGGGCTCTTCGCCCCGGCAATCCAGGGGTGGATGTGGGTGGCGGCGCCAAAGGGGTCGGTTCCGTCGGCGCAGAAACTGTGCCAGTAGGCCACGGCGAAGCGCAGATGCTCCTTCATCTTCTTCCTGCCCAGCTTCTTCTCCGGATCGTAGAACTTGAAGGCCAGGGGGTTGTTGCTTTTCGGCCCCTCAAAGGGGATCTTGCCGATCTTGGGGAAGTACTCTTTGTCTCCCGTGTAATAGTCCGCCATAATATTCTCCTCCTTAAAAAATTGCGGCTCCGGAAACCCGGCCGGGGTTTCCGGAGCTTCCCTCTCTATCCAAAAGGCCGCCCGGCCGGCTAAAGGCCCTTGAATTTACCGGTACAGGGGGCCCAGGGCCTCCAGGTACTTTTCGTATTCGACGTAGGCCTGGTCGTAGGCCGCCATGGAGACCGGATCCGGCCGCACAACCCGGCCGCCGCCGATCCCCACATGCTCTTCGGTTAGGTCTTCGATGGAAGCCCCCTCCCGCGCCTTGCTTTTGCCCAGGCACCAGAGGGCCTGGATAACCCCGCCCATGGCGGCGGCCTCGTCGCCGGAGGGGAGCAGTACCGGAAGCTTGGTTACATTGGCCGCGATCTGCTGCCAGAGGGGGCTTTTGGCCCCGCCTCCGGTAAGCCGGATCTCCTTCGCGGTAAAGCCCAGTTCCCTGAAGCCCTCAAGGCCGATCCGCATACCGAAGATCGCCGCCTCCAGGCTGGCCCTGGCGATATTTTGCCGTTTAAAGTTCGCCGCGCTTATGCCGTTGATGCTGGCCCGCCCGTAGGGCAGGTTGGGGGTTCGCTCCCCGTTAAAGAAGGGCAGCACTACCACCCCCTCGGCGCCGATAGGGGCCCGTGCCGCCTCCGCGTCGAAGGCTTTTACATCCAGATCGAAAAGAGCCCGCAGTTCCTCGGTGGCCACTGTACAGTTCATGGTGCAGAGCAGGGGGAGCCAGCCCCCGGTGGAGGAACAGAAAGCCGCCAGGTTCCCCGTGGGGTCTATGACGGGTTTCCCCGAAAAGCCGAACAGGGTTCCGCTGGTTCCCAGGCTCATGGTGATAACCCCGTCCCTCACCGCCCCGGTACCGATGGCCCCCATCATGTTATCCCCCCCGCCCGCGGCAACCACCGCGCCCCGGGGGATGCCGTAGCGGACCGCCGCCTGGGCCGACACAAAACCGGCGGGGCTGCCGGGGGCCGTAAGTTTCGGCAGGGCCTTGAAAACACCGGGACCGATAAGGGCGCAGACCTGTTCCGACCAGGCGCGGCGGCGCACGTCGAAAAGGGCCGTGCCCGAGGCGTCCCCGTATTCGGCGGCGTATTCCCCGGTAAGGAGCCAGTTGATGTAGTCGTGGGGAAGGAGGATGCGGGCAAGCCGGGCGAAAGCTTCGGGCTGATGGTTCTTGAGCCATTGAAGCTTGGGGGCCGTGTAGCCCGGCCGCATGGGAAGCCCGGCCAGCTCTATCAGGGCGGCCTCGCCGCCGGCGGCCTTGGTAAGCTCGTCGCACTCGGCCTGGGTGGAAGTGTCGCACCAGAGCTTTACGTTGTAGAGGGCCTTCCCCTCCGCGTCCAGGGGAACCAGGCTGTGCTGGTGGCCCGATACCCCCAGGGCCGCGACGGTCTTTTTCAGATCCCCGTCCAGCATGGCAAAACAAGCCGCCAGGGTCTCGCCGTACCACTCCGCCTTCTGCTCGCGAGTCCCGTCATTCCCGCTGATCATATCCACCGGTATCTGCGCTTTGGCGACAGTTTCCTTCTTCTCCGGATCGTACAGGATTACTTTGCAGCTTTGAGTTCCAAGATCGATTCCGCACAAAGTTTGCATGGCCTTCCCCTTTTTCGTAATTCTAGCTCATGAAGTTTCATCTGTCTATGTAAAAAACAGTTAGGGAGAAGCGCCTGCGCGGCGGGCCCTTAGAAATCGAGGAAGCCGTTTTTCAGGGCAAAGATAGCTGTCTGCACCCGGTTTTGGGTGCCCGCCTTCTGCATAACAGAGGAGATGTAGTTGCGAACCGTCCCGGCGGCGAGGCCTAAAAGCTCGGCGATGTCCTTGTTTGTTTTCCCCTCGCTAATAAAACGGATGATCTGTTTTTCCGTACAGGAAAAGCGCACGCGCCGATAGGCTGTCTTTCCCGTTTCGTATTCGGGAAAGGCTGATACTATGCGGTAAATGCCCCGGTAATGGGATATTTTGAAAAGCGTGCTGAAAGCCCGGGTAATAATTCCGTCTGAAACGTAACAGCCCCCGTTATGGGCTATCCGTACCGCGCTTACCAGGTTGGATCTGTCCTTCCACAAAAGATACCCGGAGACGCCCTTGTTAAGGGCTTCAAGAACATGCTGTTCGTCGTCGCAGCCGGAAAAAAGAACAACCATGGTGGCGGGGCATTTGCGTTTGATTAGGGGGATTAATTCCACGCCGGAAAGGCTTTCCAGATAATAATCAACCACGGCCACATCCGGCCGCTGAGTCTCGGCTAAGCGGAGCGCGCTGTAGCCGTCTTTCCCCGCGCCCGCGATAAAAAAGTCTTCTTGAGACCTGAGCAGAGAAAGAACTAAATCCAATCTTTTTTGCTGGTGCTGAATCAGGATGATCTTTATCATGAGTCTCACAACCTTTAAGAATCGGGCTCCAAAAAAACGCTTGGCGCGGAAACTCCGCTTCCGGTGAAAAAACTCTTGGCATAATTCCGATAATATGTACGGGAAATGTTGCGTCGGCGCAAGCTTTGAATGACATCCGTCATACTCCAATGGTGTTGATATTACCCCTGTTGGTTTTAGCGCGGGCGCGGAAGAAACGCGCGGGAATTTTTTTACCGCGAACCGCGCCGGCAGGAGCTGCCGCGCCTTTGATCTTCGCCCCCTGTTTTGTTCGCAGTGTTCATACCATTCGTTCGTAGTTAATTTTCGTTTGGTTCACTGGATCGTGGATTATTCCAATTTTTCCTACAGCGCCCAGGCCCTGGAGGCCGGTTCCTTTTACCGGGGAGCACCGGGATCCGGCTGGATTTTTCCGCTATTCCCAGGACAACCGTTCCGGCCGGGCGGCTTTTCTCTTCGGCGCCCCCTCCTGGGCAAAGCCTGGTAAGGGCCAGGTTTCTTAGAAGGAACCTCCGGTTGCGTGTCCGGCAAGGGCAAGGTATATTGGCGTATATCGGGAGAATAGAGCATGAAAAAGGCGTTTTTGGTGTTTCTTTGCGCGTTGCCGGTGTTCTTTGTTGCCTGCGCCACCAGCGGGAGCCGCCCCGCCGCCCCCTATCAGGCCCCTCAAGCGGCCCCGCCGG
>JAIRRU010000072.1 GCA_031255815.1 Treponema sp.
CAATTTATATCCGGCTGCTTAGAGTCTGTCCATACCGCGGGCGCGTTAGGAACAGGCCTTAGCACTCTGTTTAGGCTAAAAGTACGGATAAAGGGATAGCCACGAACCACACTAACCGCACGAACTTTTACACCGAAAATCCCGATCTTCATCCAAATTGCCTCGAGTTCGAGAGATTTTTAACCCGCTTTAGTGTGGTTCGTGCCATTCGCGGCTCAATTTTTTGGCGGCCCGGTAAAGCCGGCGGGTTTATCAGATATTTTAGTGTAAACAAGGTACCATACAGCCGGAACGTTATGCGAAGCGCCCGTATCCAATCTATGAATTCACGAAATCTACCACGAGAGCGAAGAAGGCGAGGAAAAGGGGCGCTTATTCATTCGTAGCGAAGGGTTTGATACCCAAGAGCCCGCTCACCAGTTCGCGGGGGAGCTTCAGGGCGAGGTTGTTGATTCCTTTATGTTCCGGCGGGCCGCGGTTCGCCTTTACGCGCCTTCACGGTTGAAATTCTTATTCCCGGTTGCGGCTCTTGTCTTGAGTTTTAGCGCAAGCAAAGCACCGGGAGCCTGTCCATGAAGGCGGACCGCCCGCGCCTTACTTTCCCGGCTTGGAGCCGATCAGGGTGAAGCTCAGGCCGCACTGGTAGCGTTCCCCGCTTTCCGGGTTGGCGGTCTTGTCGGATGCGTAGTAACCTACCGAACCGGTGGAGAATTCCTTTGCCTGGGCGTAAAAAGTGGACCAGACTTTGCCGTCGCTGTCTTTTACGGTTATTTCCAGAAACTTGGGCGCTTTGGGATCGCGTTTTGCGGGTTCGGGCATAATTTACTCCTTGTTGTTTTTACGCTTGTTGTTCAGAAACCGAAGCTTCTGAACAGCTCTATGCCTGTCCATCATACTGCCGGCCCTAGAAATCTTCCAGAGGCTCGTCCTGGTCCATAAATTCCCGTATGGTATAGACCAGGGTGCCCGAACGCCGTACCCGCAGCTCCGCGAAGCCCTTGTTTACCAGCGTGTCCAGGGACTTCTTCGCGTCTTCCAGGGGGATATTGGCCCTTAGGGCCAGGTCGCCGGCTGTCAGTATACCCTTGTTTTCCTTGGCGAGCCGTAAAATGGCCCTTTCGACGCTTTCCTTTTCGTGCACCACCCGGATTTCGCCGTCATCCACGTAGCGCCAGTTTTCCGCCCCCGAATTCCGCCTGTCCGGGCCCGCGCCCTCGAAAGAACCGTCCCTCCGGCCGTTCCGGAGAGCGCTGCCGTAAATGGCGTTGCGGAAATTCGCCTCCCGCACCTGGCCGGGAAGGGTAAAAAAGTCGTATATAGAACCAACCATCCCCAGGCCGCCGGTAAACATCCAGAGCAGGCCGGTAGGGATCTTCCCCAGATAAAAGCGGTGGAAACCAAAGGCCCCGAATCCGGAGAGAAACCAAAGGATATAGGCAAGCGTTACGCTGTACATGATCGTTTTAAGGCAATCCTTAATACTATGATACCGGAAAAGGCAATTTTGTGAAACCCCGCCGGGGCGGGCCGCGGGATAAGCGCGGAGGAATTTTCCGGCCGCGAACCGCGCCGGCACGACCCGCGCGCCTCGATCTCCGGGCTTAGCCCCGGAAGATCGGCCTCCTTCCTCCGAACTTCGCGAATTTCCGGCCCGGGAGCCCCGGTTCCGCCTGATATTTCAGCAGGCTGTTCCGAAACTCCGGTTTTTGGCGCAAGCTCATTTCTCCGCGCTTACCCCGGGCGGGCCGCCGCTAAAGGGCGCGTTGGCGCCGGATCCGCCGCGCGCGGCAGCGGAATCCGTGAAAATCTCATAAAAAACCGTAATATTCTGCAAGACAGGATAAAATACCGTTGTTACGCTGATACTGGGAACCTGCCGTTCCCCTTTTCCGGGCCCGGAGGAATCAGGAATGGATGGAGAAGTCCTGCTCAGTCTTAGAAATGTTACCAAGCGCTTCCCCGGCGTTCTGGCGCTTAAAAATGTCAGTATGGATGTCCGCTACAACGAGGCGCTCGGCCTTGTGGGGGAAAACGGCGCCGGAAAATCCACGCTTATAAAAACGATAACCGGGGCGCACGCGCCGGACGGGGGGGAAATTTACTTTGACGGAAAAAAACTGGAAAACATAAACCCCCGCTACTCCATGTCCCTGGGGATAGCCTGCATCTACCAGGAACTTAACCTGGTTCCCCAGATGACGGTATACGAGAATATCTACCTTGGCTGCGAAGAGCTGATTAATAAAACTATCGGCTTAACGAATGTCGCGCTGATGCGGGAAGAGGCGGTAAAGGTGCTGGCCGCCCTGGGGCTGAACATCGACCCGGACGCGCCCGCGGGCAGTCTGGGGCTGGGCAAGCAGCAGATGATCGAGATTGCCCGGGCCATAAGGGCCCAGTCGAAAATGATCATCATGGACGAACCCACCGCGAGTTTAAGTTCCCGGGAAACCGGGGAACTGCTTGAGATTGTCCGGTATCTGAAAACCGGGGGGCTTTCCGTTATCTACATATCCCACCGGCTCGACGAGGTTAAGGCCCTTACCGATCGTATCACCGTTATGCGGGACGGGCAGAAAGTCGGCACCCTGAACACCGCCGACGCCGGCATAGACGAAATTGTCAGGATGATGGCGGGGCGGGATATCAGCCGGAAATACCCCAAGACGCGGACAAAGGCCGGGAAAGAACTGCTGCGCGCCGAGGGGCTTACCCGGAAAGGGGTAATTGAGAACGTCTCTTTCTCCGTTCGCGAAGGGGAAGTGCTCGGCTTCGCCGGCCTTGTCGGATCGGGCCGGACGGAAACCATGCGGGCCCTTACCGGAGCGGATCCCCTGGATTCGGGAAAAATATTCGTGGAAGGCCGGGAACTCAGCATCAGGAGCCCGCGGGACTCGATAAACGCCGGCATCGCCTTCCTTACCGAAGACCGGAAGGGGCAGGGCCTGATCCTTGTCCAGAGCATCGAGTTTAACTCCACCCTTGCCAGTTTGGAAAATTACGTAAAAGCCTGCCTGCTCAGGCTGAAAAGGTGCAAGGCCGATGCGGAACTCATGGTAAAAGAGATGCACAGCCGCAGCGCCCCGGTTACCCGGATTACGGGAAATTTAAGCGGGGGAAACCAGCAGAAGGTGGTTATCGCCAAATGGCTGCTTACCCGCTCAAAGATCTTCATCATTGACGAGCCCACCCGCGGTATTGACGTGGGCGCCAAGGTGGATGTCTATAACCTTATCAACCGGCTTACCGAACGGGGGGCCGGCGTGATCATGATCAGTTCCGACATAGACGAATGTATCGGCATGTCAGACAGAATTATTGTTATGTACGAAGGCAGGGTAAAAGCCGAGCTTTCGGAAGCCGGTAAACAGCGGGAAAAGATAATGTTCGCCGCCTCGGGGCTCTTGCCGGCCGGAAGGGCGGAACCTCCGCCCCTTTAAACAGACTTGTTCAAGAACCAACCGGCTTCCTGAACAAGTCTAATGTTTCGGATCGTGTTGGTCTTTCGGAGAAAAAAAATGGCAGAGGCAGGAATTTGGAGAGAGGCGTTTTCAAACAATAGAAAGACAGTTTTCCTAACGGGCCTTATGAATCATCTTTACGGCCTGGGGGTTCTTATCAGTTTAGTTTTGCTGTGCATGGTGATGACCGTCCTTTCGCCCCGCTTTCTTACGGTCGCCAACCTGATGAACGTGGCGGGCCAGGCGGCGGTTAACTCTATTATTTCTATCGGCATGTTCCTGGCGATCCTTACGTCGGGAATAGATCTTTCGGTGGGTTCGATCCTCGCCCTGTCCACCATGCTTATGGGCTTATTCGTAAAGGATTTCCGCCTGAACCCCTTTCTGGCCCTTGCCGGCTGCCTGGCCGCCGGCGCGCTGCTGGGCCTCTTCAACGGCTTCCTGCTTACCAAAATGCGCCTGCCCCACCCCTTTATTTCCACCCTGGGCACCAAACAGATGGCCAGGGCCCTGTGCCTGCTGGTAACCGGAACCCGGCCGGTGTACCAGTTCCCCAAGCCGCTTGTGTTTCTGGGCAACCATAACATCGGGCCCATGCCGGTCTCCCTTGTCCTGGTAGCGGCGCTTTATACGCTTATGCACCTGTTTCTGAAGCGGACGAAAACCGGCCGCTATATCTACGCCGTGGGGGGCAACCGGGAGGCGAGCCGCCTTTCCGGCATCAACGTTGACGGAATACTGAACCTGGTTTACACCATGAGCGGTTTCTTCGCGGCCCTGGCCGGCATAGTCCTTGTGGGGCGGGTTGATACCGCCTTCCCCCTGGCCGGCCTTGATTACGAAACCGACGCTATCGCCGCGGTCATCATAGGCGGCGCCAGTTTTTTTGGCGGCGTGGGCAAGATAGGCAATACCATTGTGGGCGTTCTTCTGATAGCGGTTCTCCGCAACGGCCTTAACCTTTTGGGCGTAGCTTCGGCATGGCAGACATTCGCGGTGGGCGCGGTGATCATCGTGGCGGTTTACGTTGACGTGCTCCGCCAGCGGGTGCTGAAACGCTGAAAAGCTGGAGGCGTATATGAAAAAAAATTTCCGGATCCTTGGCGGATGCGTCCTGGCCTCCGCGGTCTTTTTAAGCGGCTTCGGCGCCTGTTCAAAGAGCGGCGCGGCCGGAGAGAAACCCAGGATTGCCGTGGTACTCAAAACCCTCAGTTCCCCTTTCTGGCAGTCCGCCCTGATCGGCGCGCGGGAAGCCGCCGCCCAATACGGCTATGAGCTTATCGCGCTGGGCCCCCACAGCGAAGACGCGGTAAGCGAGCAGATCAACATAATGGAAGACCTGCTCGCCGAAGGCAGGGCGGCCGGCATCGTCTTCGCCCCCTCCCAGCCCCCGGCCGCGGTGAATGTCCTGAACCGGGCAAAGGCGGCCGGTATCCCGGTGGCAATAATCGACACCCCCATGCCCGAGGGCTACACTAATTACCTTACCTATATCGGGAGCGACAACTACCATATCGGCGTTCTTGGGGCAACAGCAATGCTGAAGATCCTCCCCGCCGGGGCGAAGGTCGCCATCCTTGAAGGCGCGCCGGGCAATCCGAGCATGACCGAAAGGGCCGACGGGGCGGAAAAGGTATTCAGGGACGCGGGCATCGTTATACAGAGCCGCCAGCCGGCCTACTCGGATCGGAACCAGGCGCTCAACATCATTCAGAACGTTTTGCAGTCTGACCCGGATACCGCCGGGGTATTCTCCGCCAACGACGATCAGGCCGAAGGCGCCTACCGCGCCTTTGTCCAGAACGGCAGAAAAGGGGTGGTCATGGGCGTGGACGGCAACCGCTCCGCGAAAGAGTCCGTCCGCGACAACGGCCTCTTCGGAACCGTCGCCCAGGATATTTTTTCCATGGGTTTCCTCGGTGTCGAAAGTATCCACAAGGCTATTAACGGCCTGCCGGTGGAGAAAAAAATCGATGTCCCCGCGCCGGTTATCACCAAAGAAAATGTGGCGCAGTATCTCTAGCGCCCTGCGGGAATGGAAAAATGAAAAGCTCCGTACCGATCCGGCGGGGCCGGGCAGGCCGGGGCTTTTCCGCACGGGAAACAGAGCGGCCCGGATCCCTCACGCGGAAACCGCGGCGCTTTGCGGCGCGGATCGCCTGAAAGGATCTGGACGCAGAGCCCCCCGCGGGTATAATGTGGAAACAGGGATCACCGGGAGCGGGTTGTTCTGCGCGCCGCTCATGTTCCCCAAAAGAATCTGTTGGAAATTCCGGACGATCACGGCATCAGAAAGGAATGCGGCGGAATTTTTTTGAACGCTTCGGAGCCGCCCGCGCCGGAGAAGCCCGGTGATTCAGCGTATTCAATCTGTTGGAGAACAAGACCCGCCTCCCGGGGCGGGCTTGATAAAGGAGGCCTTATGGCGGACAGCTTAAAGATCGGGCTTATCGGGATCGGCAGGATCGGCAGGATCCACGCCGGGAATATCGCCCGTTTTGCGGAAGGCGCGGAGCTTGCGGGGGTGGCGGATCCGTTCCTGAGCCCGGAAGGGGAGGCCTTCGCCAGATCCCTGGGCGCGGGAAAGCTGAGTAAAGA
>JAIRRU010000077.1 GCA_031255815.1 Treponema sp.
TCCGTCTTGTTAACAATGAAGTGGGTATGGGGAATGTTCCAAGGGAAGCCGGGGGTTTCAAATATTATCTTGCCGATGGCGACGAAATGTTTATTGTCCATAAAATTTACTCCTTATCACCATAAGACCGGCGGTTTACCGGAGAAATTTTGTCCATTTTTGGTCTTGCGACAACCACACATCCACGATAATCCTGAAACGGGAATTTTGCAAGACGCTTATCTTGTTTTTACCGCTCCCCCCGCGGTTCCTTCTTGTCCGCCGCCCTCCTAAAGCGCCGTAACCCCTCCCGGGCTCCGGCGGGGGAGGGCGGCTCCCCGGCTCCCCGGTTCTCCGGTTCCCCGGAAGCCGGGGCTTCCTCCAACTCCGGCCATGGGCCCCTCAAGCCCCGGTTTTGGGGCCCGGACCCTCGGGGGGGCCGGAATACGCCCTTTTCCGGTATTGAAACCGGGCCTTGCCGGTCTATTGACATCCCGGCGGGAATCCGGCTATGATAATCGCGGCGGATTACCCTGCCGGATCGGCTTTCGATCCGCGGGCGGGGCCCCTTCGTCTATCGGTTAGGACATGAGATTCTCAATCTTAAAAGAGGGGTTCAATTCCCCTAGGGGCTATGATAGAGTTTATGGCGTTGTAGGGCGTGTCCATGGCAGGACCATGGGCAACTATGGAATGAGGGCAAGGGCGGAACCCCCAGGGTTCGTTTTGAGGGATCTCCGGGCTGCGGATAGCCGGGGCGGATTCGGAAAAGGCCAATGCCTCTACCCGGCGGAACCGGGAACGGCTGAGCGGCGGAAAACCAATGATCGGCTCTTGTAGTATAAAAACCACGATGTTCCGGAGGGCCCCCGGGCTGCTCCCGGGAATCCTCCCAAAACCGGCCGGGTTTTGGGGCTTGACCGTCCTCTTGTTCATCTTTTCGGCGTCCCTTCTCCCCGCCCAAACCGCGCGGGAATTGGACCTGCTCCTCGAAACCCGGCAGATCAGTTTTAGCCAGGCCAGCCGTTTTGTCCTTGTCGTCGCCCGGGTGTTAAACGAAGAGACGGCCGGCACGGCCTATACGCTGGCCCGGGAACGGGGCTGGCTGCCGAAAAGGGCGGCGCCGGACAATCCCATTCGCCTGGGTGAACTCTGCCACCTTATCATGAGGGCCTTTGAAATGAAGGGCTCCTTTCTCTACGCCATCTTTCCGGGACCCCGTTACGCCTTTCGGGAACTGGATTACCTGGGCCTGATCCCCGGTCAGCGGGATCCCTCGGTCAGGGTTTCGGGGGAGCGGTTTCTCCATATCCTGAGCCTGGTAGCCGCCCACACCGGGGTAGACGAAAAGGCCGCCGAGGAAGAGGCCCGCCTGGCCGCCGAGGAGGAAGCCCGGCGTCAGGCCGAAGCGGAAGAGGCCCGGCGCCAGGCCGAGGAAGAGGAAGCCCGCCGTCTGGCTGAAGAGGAAGAGGCCCGGCGCTTGGCCGAGGAAGAGGAAGCCCGCCGTCTGGCTGAAGAAGATGAGGCCCGGCGCCAGGCTGAGGAAGAGGAAGCGCGGCGTCTTGCTGAAGAAGAAGAGGCCCGGCGCCAGGCTGAGGAAGAGGAAGCCCGGCGTCTTGCTGAAGAAGAGGAAGCCCGCCGCTTGGCTGAAGAAGAAGCCCTGCGCCTGGCCGCCGAGGAAGAAGCCCGGCGTCTGTCGGCCGGGGGGCTGCCTCCGGCCGGGAAAGAGGAGAATCTGCGCTTAGCCGAAGAAGAGGAAGCGCGGCGCTTGGCGGCGAAAGAGGCCCTGCTTCTGGCCGACGGGGAAGTCCGGCGGCTGGTGGAACAGGAGACGCGGCGCGAGGTCGAAGAAGAGGCCCGGCGTCTGGCGGCGGAAGAAGCCCTGCTTCTGGCCGAAGAGGAAGTCCGGCGGCTGGTGGAAAGAGAGACCCTGCGCCAGGCCCGGGAAGAAGGGGAAGAGGAAGCGGAGCGGGAGGCCCGCAGGGCCCTTGCCGACGCGGCCCTGGTACAATCCCTGCGCATCCGGTTCGCGGCGGATGGAACGGAGCTTACGGAGGCGGAACGGGCCAAAATCAGGGAAATCGTTCCCATCCTCCTGCGCTACCCCGATAAGAAACTCCTGGTGACGGGTTACACCGCCCTGGCGGCGGCTGAGGCGGGAAGACTGCGGATCTCAACGGGCCGGGCCCAGGCCGTGGCGGATTACCTGATCTCCCTGAATGTCCGCCGGCCCGGCGATATTCAGGTCCAGGGTCACGGCGCCCAACGGCCCCTGGGCAGCAACGATACGGCTGCCGGCAGGGCCCTTAACCGGCGGGTTGAAATTACCCTGCTGGACGAATAAACGGCGGAGATCAAGCCCATGAAACGACCTGTATTTTTTACCGTCCTGGCCCTGCTGCTAAGCTTTTCCATTGGGGCCGCGGACTTCGGACTCCTCCTTGCCCCCTCGGTGACTTACGGATCCGGCCCGGAGGGTAAAGGTCTCGGCCTGACCGGGACCTTTACGCCCTGGCTTTCCCTCGCCATGGGGGAAAACGTGAACTTCTACCTTTCGGGAAAAATCACCCTCACGGGTTACGAGTACGGAAAGGCGGCCTGGACGGAACTGCCCGTCGCGGAACTTGACCGGACGGAACTGAACTTCCGGTTCTCCCGGGCAATTAATATCACCCTGGGCCGCCATTGGTTCCAGGACCAGGCGGGGATGATCGCCTCCGGGCTTTTCGACGGCCTGACGGGGAATTTCGGCTGGGGCAGACTCCGCTTGTCCGGGGGCGTGTACTACACGGGCCTGCTCTACCGGGGAACGGCGGGGATCCTGATGACGGATAAGGACATTAGGGATCAAGCCGTGCCCCTGGATTACGGCGATTTCCTCAACACCTACCCCGCCTCCCGCCGCGTACTGGCCTCCATCGCGGGGGATTTTCCCAACGCGAGTTCCCGGGCCGTCCTGGGCTTCAACGCCCTGGGCCAGTACGATTTCAACGATTACGGGAATTCCGGGGACGAGCCCCTTCACAGCCAGTACCTGGAGCTCCGTTACGGCCTGGAACCCCTGGACAGCCTCCGCTTTACCCTGACCGGCCTTGGGGCCGCAAGGGAAATGGGGACGGAGCTGGATTTTTCCCTGGCCGCGGCCCTTGGGGCGGAGTGGGAAATTCCCGGCAGGCTCAGGGACATGCTGAGCGCCGAACTGCGCTGGGGGAGCGGGGAGATCAACAGCTTCCTGGTTCCATTCCGGCCCCTGAACAACATCGCCCAGGGTTCTATTTTTACCCCGGCCCTGTCGGGGATCATGAACGCCCGGGCCTCCTACGTCTTCCGGCCCCACGACACCCTTTCCTTTAACGCGGCGGGGGCCGCTTTTTGGCGGAGCGACAGGAATACCTTTCAGGATGCTGAACTGGATCCCGCTTCGAATAACCTTTTCTTGGGCGCCGAAGCCTACGGGCAGATTACCTGGGCGCCCCAGTCGGCCCTGCGCCTGGACCTGAGGGGCGGCGTGTTCTTCCCCCTGGGCGCCTTTAGGGCGGGGACTCCCCTGCGCTGGAACGCCGGCGCGGCCTTGGTGGTGTCGTTATGAAAAACCGTACAAAAGCGCTTTTTGCCGCGCTGTTCTTTTCGGGGGCCCTGGCCCTTTCCGCCCAGGAGGAGTCGCCGGTTCTTATCCGGGAACTGCGCGGCAGGGTGGAGGTAAAGGAGCCGGGGGCGGCGGACTGGACTCCCGCCCGGCAGGGCCAGAGTCTGGCCCGGACGGCGCAGATCTCCACCGGTTTCGGAAGCGCCGCGCTGCTCGAACTGGGGGATACCCTGATAATGCTGCGGGCCCTTACCCGGGTAAGGCTGGATGAAATGCCGGCCTCCGAACATGAAGGGTCCGGTATCAGCCTGGAAACGGGGCGGATCCGGGCCGAGGCGAAGACCCCGGCGGGGGAGGGGGCGGAATTTACCCTGCGCGGCTCCGGCCTGAGCGCTTCGAGCCGGGGCGCCTCCTTCGAGTTTGACGGGACGGGTCTTGCGGTGGAGCGGGGCAGGGTCCGCGTCAGCGTCGGGGGCCGGAGCGGAACCCACGTGGGCGCGGGCCGCCGGCTTAGAACGGCGCCGGACAGCGGTCGCGCCCTGGGCTCCGCCGAAGCCATGGGGGAGGATCTGGTTCCCCCCGCGCCCGCGGGTATGAACCCCGGCCCCATAAAGTTGGCCCCACCGGCGGATGGCGCCAATATTGCCCCATAGTGACGGGCCGGCGCTGACCGGTAACATGAGGGCCGTTGTCTTTGACTTTGGCAAGGTGATCTGTTTTCCCCCCTCGGAGGAAAACCGCCGGGCCCTCTGCGCCCTGTCGGGGCTTTCTTCCGAGGTCCTGGAGGAACTGGACCGGAAGCGCCGGGGCGAGTACGACCGGGGCCTCTGCGACGGCAAGGGCTATTACCGGATCCTGCTGCGGGAGGCGGGTCTGTTCCCGGACGACCGGGTTCTGGAAGCAATGGCGGAGACCGACGCGGAGGGTTGGAAGCGGCTGGATCCCGCCTCGGTGGCCCTGATGCGGGACGTAAAGCGGGCCGGTTTTAGCCTGGGCGTCCTTTCCAACATGCCCCGCGATTTTTTGGACTGGGCCCGGACCGGTATTCCCCTGTTCGGCGAACTTGACGCGGCGGTTTTTTCCTGCGAGGTCCGGGCGATCAAACCGGAGCGCCCCATCTACGAGGCGCTCCGCGACCGGCTGGGATGCAAATTCGACGAGATCGTTTTTTTTGACGATGTTCCGGTTAATGTGGAAAAAGCGGCGGAACTGGGAATCCGCGCCTTCCTGTGGGAGGGCGCCGGGAAGGCCAGGGAGACGCTGAAAAAAATCGACGCGGCCTTCGGCTGACACGGGGAGGCCCGGTTATGGCTTTTCTGAAAACTATTCTTATCTTTGTCCCCGTGGTGGGCGCGGTAGTGGTCCTGGTTCCCCTGGGGGTTCTGGTCTTTATTCTCAGCTGCCTGGGCCTTAGGAAACCGGCTTCCCTCTTCATGTACCGCGTAGCCCGGGGCTGGGCCCGGCTGGTTATTAAGCTCTCCGGCTGCGCGGTTACCGTCAGCGGGCGGGAGCGGATCCCCCCGGCGGGGGGACTCTGCGTGGTGAGCAACCACGGCAGCATCTACGACGTGCTCCTGGCCCTGGCCTACATCGGCAGGCCCTTCGGGTTTATCGCCAAAAAGGAACTTGTCTACATTCCCCTGCTCAACATGTGGATATACCTCTTGGGGGGGCTCTTTATTGACCGGAAGAACATACGGAACGCGGTAAAGACCATTAACAAGGGCGTCCAACGGATAAAAGCCGGGGGGGCGATGATCATCTTTCCCGAGGGACACCGCAGCCGGGGCCAGGGGCTGCTGCCCTTTCACCCCGGTTC
>JAIRRU010000133.1 GCA_031255815.1 Treponema sp.
CTGGCCCGGGAACTTGCCAACGACCGGGAAAGCCTGTTCAGCGCCGCCGGTATTTCCGGCAAAGCGGTGGAGAGTTCCCCCGGCGTGGCGGACGAGCTCATTTCCATCCTCACTTCCGCCCCGGTACAGGCCCTGCTGATCATCCTGGGGCTGGTCATGATCTTCCTGGAGATCCAGAGCCCCGGTTTCGGTATTTTCGGCGTAGTGGCGATTATCGCCTTCGCCGTGGTGTTCGGTTCCGGGGCCCTCCTGGGCAAGGTGGGATCCGCCGAGATCATCCTCTTTATCCTGGGGGTGGCGCTGCTTGCGGTGGAGATATTTCTGCTTCCCGGCTTCGGCGTGGCCGGGATATCGGGGCTTGTAGCAATCGGCGTATCTTTGGTACTTTCCATGCAGGACTTTACCATTCCCCGTTTTGAGTGGGAATGGCAATTCCTGGGGCGGAACGCGGTGGTGGTATGTATCGGGATGCTGGCGGCGGTTGCGGGGATCGTGGTAATCGCCCTCTTAAGCCCCCGGCTCCACCTGTTCGATGTCCTTACCCTCAAGACCCGTATCACGGCGACCGCCGGGGGGGAGCCCGCGGAAGAGGTTTCCCGGCCCGGCCGGGGGGATTACGCGGAACTGGTGGGCAAAACCGGTGTGGCGGCCAGCACCCTGCGGCCTTCAGGGCGGGTGGAAATTGAAGGGGAGATCTACTCCGCGGAAGCGGACGGTTCTTTTGTCGAAGCGGGCCGGGGGGTAAAGGTTACCCGGGTCCGGGGGAATACCATAACGGTACGCTTAGTTTAGGAGGAGCAGCAGATGTTAAATTTGGATTTGGGTGTGGTTATTATTGTGGCGCTTATCGCCGTTTTTGCCTTCGGGTTCATACTGGTCTTCTTCCGCTTTTTCAGCCTCTGGTTCCGGGCCCTGCTTTCCGGCGCCTACGTGGGCATGGGAAAGCTTATCGGCATGTGGCTGCGCCACGTAAATCCCGGCGTTATTGTGGATTCCCGGATCATGCTGTCCAAGGCGGGGATCGAGGTAGCCTCGGACATGCTGGAAACCCACTTCCTTGCCCGGGGGGATGTGATGAAGGTGAGCCGGGCCCTGGTGGCCGCCAACAAGGCCAATATCGAACTGCCCTTCCAGCGGGCCGCCGCCATCGATCTGGCAGGCCGGGACGTGCTGGAAGCGGTACGGACCAGCGTCAACCCCAAGGTCATCGACTGCCCGGATTCCTCAAAGGGAAAGACCACTATCGACGCCGTGGCCAAGGACGGCATCCAGCTCTGCGTTAAGGCCAGGGTTACCGTACGGGCCAACATCGAACGCCTGGTCGGCGGCGCCACCGAGGAGACCATCATCGCCCGGGTAGGGGAAGGCCTCGTTACCACCATCGGTTCCTCCGAATCCTACAAGGCGGTACTGGAGAACCCGGACACCATCTCTAAGCGGGTACTCGAAAAGGGTCTGGACGCGGGAACCGCCTTCGAGATCCTGTCGATTGACATAGCCGACATTGACGTGGGGCAGAACGTGGGCGCCAAACTCCAGGCCGACCAGGCCGAGGCGGACAAGCGGCGTTTCCAGGCGGAGGCGGAAAAACGCCGGGCCGCCGCCCAGGCCCAGGAACAGGAAATGATAGCCCTGGTACAGGAGAACCGGGCCAAGGTGGTCTTGGCGGAGGCGGAAATCCCCCTGGCCATTGCCGAGGCTTTCAGAAACGGCCACCTGGGGGTAATGGATTATTACCGGCTTAAAAACATCCAGGCCGACACGGACATGCGGGCCTCCATCGGCGGCTCCTCCCCGGGAACTTCCCCCGCCGGGAACTCTTCGGGGGGAAAATAAACAGGCGGAAGCTGCATGGACTACCTGATAAGTTTTCTGCTTTCCAATCTGATACCCATCGTCATTGTCGTATCCATAGTTTTGCGGATCTACAAGGGCATGAAAAACGCCGCCGATTCCCGGCGCGGAAAGACCGCGGCAATGCCGGTTCAGAGCATGGCGGAACAGGACGAGGATGAGGACGAAACGGCCGGGGAAGGGTACCTGGAGGATGATATCCGGCACCGATTCTACCTGGCGGAATCCGCCCCTCCCCGGCAGAAAGCCCCCCCCGCTCCCTCCCTGGCCCCCCTTCCGGAGCTTAAACCCCTGGACAACGCCCTTCCGGCGGAGCCCTTGCCGGTTCCGCAGCAGGTTCCGGCCTCCCCCGCGGCGCCTGCTCCCGTTCCTGCCTTTTTCCACCGTATCGCCGCCCTCCGCCCCATGCAGCAGGCCCTCGTCCTGTCGGAGATCCTGGGGCCTCCCAAGGGCGCGGAGCCCTAAGGCAAGGGCCCGTGAAGAGGCCGCAGACATTTAGAGCCTGCCCGCAGAGCCGCTTGCCTTGCGGGCAGACGCATTTGGCCGTTCCGGCCCCTTTTCGGCCGGCAGTTTGCTTGGGTTAATAGTACGGATAGAAGGATAGCCGCTAATCGCACGAACCGCACGAACTTTTGCATCGAAAACCACGATACTTCATCTCAATTTCCTTGAGTCCGGGGGGTTTTTAACCCGCTTTAGTGCGGTTCGTGCCGTTCGCGGCTCAATTTTCCGGCGGCCCGGTAAAATCGGTGAGTTTATCAGGTATTTTAGTGTAAGCAGCCTGCCGGATTACTTTGCAGCGATTCGGGGGCTTGACGTTTTTTTGTTTTTTCGTTATTTTGGTTTAATCGTATTTGGGGGCGTAGTGAAGCTGGTTTATCACGCTGGCCTGTCAAGCCGGAGATCGCGGGTTCAAGCCCCGTCGCTCCCGATTCTATTGATGATGGCGCTCGTTCCAAAAACCGAGGTTTTGGAGCAGGCCCGGGGTATCAAATTCCCTTGCTGGTATTGGAAACGTTAAGCGGCCCCTTCGTCTATCGGTTAGGACATGAGATTCTCAATCTTAAAAGAGGAGTTCGATTCTCCTAGGGGCTAAATTGATCGCCAGGATAAACGCGCAGGGATTTTCTTTACCGTGAAGCGTGCCGTCAAGGCCCCTTGCGCCTTGACCTTGGGGGTTTCCCGGAAGACGGGCATGGTTACCCGCGAACTTTCCGGGTTTTTGCTTCGGGAGCTTTGATTCCGCCTGATTTTCAGAATAACCGGGGCAAAAGACCCAAGGCGAAGGGAGGGATGAAGGCCCCTTCTTTTCCGCGGTATTCGCGCGCGGCTCATTTCTAGCGGTTGCCGTTCAGAAACTAAAGTTTCTAAACAATTCTGTTATTGAAAAACTAACGAAAACGCTTGGGCTTGTTTCATCGGAAACGAAGTTTCCGCAGCAGCCGGGTTTTGGAACAGGCTCAAATTCCAAACGTATTCTGACCCGCACGATTCAGCGTACTTTTGCATACTTTCTCCCTCTTGAACGATCAACAGGAAATTTTTTCACCGTAATTGACAGCGCGAAATTCTGGATAGACAATAATACGCTATACAGGAGCTTGGCTGCGGCATGACTATCAGGATCGCCCCCGCGCCTTGGGGCCGGCCGGATAACACCGCTTTCTTGGCAGCCTGTTGCGCTTGCAGGTTTTCGCGTCATTTCGTGCCGTAAAAACACGATTTACGGGCCTGCTTTCGAGGATTAAGCAGGAAGGGCAGTAAACTTCCGGGGGTCAAATTTGTTCTATGCGGTTTTTAGAAAGAATTTCACGCCATTCTTTGCCGGGATCTTTTTCGCAGACAACGGCGCTGATTTTTTTAAGCTCGCACAGGTGGAATTGAGCGCTTTGATCGAGCTTGTTCGTGCTGCAGAGGAGGATCGCGGCGGCGCTGTGTTCCATCATGGTACGGCGTACCTGCATTTCTTCCTCATTGGAACAGTAGGCCCCGTACACGCGGTGAACTGCCCTGGGCGAAATGAAGGCCTTGTCCGCATACATGGAACCGAACATGCCGCAGGTGAAGACGCCGTTGCAGGACTGCAGGTTCGGTTTGATAAAACCTCCGGCGAGATACGTTTTTATGTGCGGGAAAGGGAGGAGGGCAAAGGCGGTCTGTATGCCGTGAGTGACTGCCGAAAGGTTGTTAAATGCCTTTAGGAAGGGAATCATTGCGAGGGATGTGGTGCTGGAATCAAGAAAAACAACATCGCCGTCTTTTATCAGAGATGCCGCCTTCCGGGCGATGGCTGTCTTTTCGGCTTCCTCAATGCGGCGGCGGGCCTCAAGGGCCAACACATCGTTACTTGCCGGGAGAAGCACCGCGCCGCCATAGGTTTTGCGGATATAACCGGCCCGCTCAAGTTTGGACAGATCCCGGCGTATTGATGTTTCGCCGATACAGAATTTGTCGCTGAGCTCGGCGACGGTGGCGGAGTGGCGCTGATTGATATATTCGAGGATGGCTTCCAGCCGCTCGGATGCTAACACCGGATTTTATCTCCCGGGGTTTATTATATACCCTGGAAAAAAGGTTGTCAAAGTGAGGATAAACATTATATGGATAAGGACAATGTAAAACAGCGTCTTGCCCGGGGGGATTCGGTCAAGTGCTGCATGCTCTCGGAACTGTCCACCCCGAATCTGGCCAGGATGTTCCACAGTTTCGGTTTCGACTGCTTACTGATCGACTGCGAACATGGGTACTACGACATGACCGAGACGGCAAATCTCATCGCCGCCGCGTCGGGCTACGATTTTCCGATTATCATCCGGGTCGCCCAGGGATGCCAGCATGATACCGTCAAGTATCTGGACATGGGTGCCAGCGGAATCCTGCTTGCCAACGTTACCTCCCCCGCACAGGCCGCGGAACTGGCGGATCTCTGTCTCTACGCCCCCGACGGGGATCGGGGAGTTTCGACTTTCCGGGCGCATACGAATTACAACAACGGTAACACCCTGGAGGTCATGAAAAAGGCAAACGCCAGGAATATCGTGATAGCCCAGATAGAATCCCTTGAAGCGGTGGAGAAGATTGAAGAGATCACCGCCGTCCCCGGTCTGGATGGAATTCTTTTAGGCCCCAACGATTTTACCCAGCATATCGGAGCCTTTGGCCAGTATGAACATCCGATCATAGAAGAGGCTATACACAAAATGGTTCTTTCGGCGAAGAAGTACGGCAAGTGGAGCGGTATTATAACCAACAATGATAAGCTCCTCCGCCGGTGCAGGGCGGCGGGAATGTGTTTTTTTAGTTCCGGAAGCGAGCTTTCCATGCTGGCTTCGGGAGCCAAGACGGTGATGCGCCAGCTTGA
>JAIRRU010000170.1 GCA_031255815.1 Treponema sp.
CGGTTTCGGAGGTGTAGGGGCCTACCCGAACCCGGTACCAGGTTTTTCCGTCCACTTCCCGGTCGTCGATAATCGAGGTGATGCCCTTGTCCGCCAGGGTTTCCTTGGCCCCTTCCGCCCGGATCTTCGCGCTAAAGGCCCCGGTCTGAACCCAGTAATCCTGCCGGGCTTTGGATACGGCGGGTTTCGCGGTCGCGGTCGCGGCGGGCCGGGGCGCCGCGGCGCTTCTGGCCGGGGACGCGGAGGCGCTCGTCCCGCTTGCGGGCTGCCGGGGCGCGGGTTCCCGGGCTGCGGCGGGCTGCTGAGCGGCGGCAGGCTGCTGGGCCGCGGCCTGCCTTGTCTGGGCCGCCACGGGGCGGCTTGCGGGGGCGGTTCCGGCGGATTGCTGGGCCGCGGCCGGCCTTGTCTGGGCTGCCGCGGGGCGGCTTGCGGGCGCGGTTCCGGCGGCTTGCTGCGGGGCGGCGGCCGGAGAAGTTCCGGGCACGGCGGCGGCGCTCGGCGTGGGCACGCTTATCACCAGGGTATCGGGGTTTCCCCCGGCCTGTTCAGCCGGGACGGCGCCAATGGCGGCTTCCGGCAGGGCGCCGTTGTTTTCTATGAGGAAATTCGGTTCCCGCGGCGCCAGCGGGGAAACCGGGGGCGGCTGGAGTCCCTGGATACTGTCGGCGTTCCGAACCATTTCCGCCGCGTCAACCGTGGCCGGCTGAGTCCGCAGGGGCGCGTCCATCCGGACGCTTCCGGCGTTCCCCCCCGCGGTTCCCGCGGGGATTGGCTTGGGGGCGGAAACTACCGTAGTCCCGGCCCGGGGGCTAAAGATCAGTATAGACGCGCTTATAACGATGGTCAAAAAAACGCCAACCGAAACTGCCACCAGTAATAATTTTTTCTTTTCCATGATTGCTTCTCATCCCTTCCGGCTTTCCAACCTCCCATAAGCTTCAGCCGATAACGGAGAGGATCTGGTCAATCCGGTGTTCCAGTCTTCTTTCAAAAAACCGGGAAAAAAGGGCTGAGTATCCCCGGTTTTCTATGATGTAAATATCGGCTTCCCCGGTAAAATTTTTATTGAAATATTGGCTTTCAAAGCCCCTCTGGCTCCCGAAACGCCGGATCAGCGCCTTCCAGGGGAGGCGATCCCGCCTTTTCGCCCGCAAAAGCCGGGTGAACCAGGGGGCTCTTACGATGATGATCCCCTCAAGCCGGGGGAGGGCGGAGGAACGGAGGAGCAGGGCGGCGTTGATCACGCCGGGCCCGGATCCCTGCTCTTCCCGGCGCGCGATCCATTCGGCGGTCATGCGGTTCGCCGCGGGATGTACAAGGGCCTCCAGGGCGGCAAGTTCCCCCGGCCTTCCGAATACCCGCGCCCCCAGCCGTTTACGGTCTATCTTCCCGTCCTCCCCCCGCAGATCCGCGCCGAAACGGGCAAGAACCGCCTCTTTTTCCGCCTCAATAACCTGGTGCCCCAGCTTGTCCACGTCCAGCACCGGGAACCCCCGCTTTTCAAGGAGCCGCGCCACATGGTTTTTCCCCGCGCAGTAGGTTCCGGTAAGCCCCAGAACCCGGCAGCTTTTGGTTTCAGCCATAGTATCTGTATCGGACAAAGCTCCCGGTGATAAAAGCTGCGGGGATCAGCGCCGTGCCTCGTGACGGTGAAGCGTGGCGGGAAGGGTGGGGATCTGTGCGTGCGATCTATTGACAAAAATCGGATTCAGCTTAAAAGTGGCGCAGGTATTTTGTGTTCTTGCTTCCGCGGATATCCATGAATAAGAAGGGGGCGGCGATCTGTCCGGGAATTTTCTGTGCCGCAGCGCCGCAGCCGTGAGGAATAGTGATGCCTAAAAAAGTAGCGGACGCTTTTTTTCATATATTAATCAGGGTTATTAAAAACGATTACCAGCCGGGGGATAAGTTTCTTTCTATCCGGGAACTTTCAGCGAAATATCAGGTAAGTGTCCAGACGGTTCAAAAGGCGATAAAAAGGCTCGAAGAGTACGGCTATATCTCCATACGGAAAAAAGCGGGAATAACCGTCAATTCCCTGCGCCCCTTGAAAAAACTTGACGGATACAAAGTAGCGGTCGTTTCAGCCAGGGAGGAGCCTCACTTTATCGATTCTTTTCTGCGGGGGATCCGTAAAACGGCTGATACATACGGCATTTCTGTTCAGCATGAGTTTATTAATGAGCAGAATGTCCAACATTTGCGTTTCGGCGAATACCTCTGCTCCCTGGGGGCTGACGGTATCATCGCCCTGAATTTCCGCAATTCGGCGCTTCCTTTTTATCATGTTCTGCGGGAAGGCGTTGATATCGTAACCGATATTATCCTGGACGAACTGCCTATTCTTCCGGCGGTGCAGACCGATAACCTCCGCCATTCCCGGGAAGCCGGACGGATCTTCTTAGAACAGGGATACCGCCGTATTTTGGCCCTGGGGTATTACCCCCCGGCAAGAAACCGCCGTTTCGACGGTATTGCCGGTGTAGTGAAAGAACATGGCAAAGAACTGTCCTACATCTGCCTCTCCGATGCGGATTCGGTGCGGAAGATTGATAAATTTTTCCACCATTTCGATCGCTATTCCGCGGTGTTTTCGGCAGACTATTCGGCCAATTACATAGCCGGAGCCAAGTATGTCCAATACAAAATTCCGGTACGCAATGATAATTTCCTGGTTTACGATTGCGAGGATGATTTTTTTACCTATTCGGGACTCGGCCCGGTACGGAAAGTCGGGCCCTCTATGATAACGCTCGGCGCCGAATTGTGTAAAACCCTCATCACCAAACAGGAAACCGGCGCCTACCCCCTTCCCCTGCAACGAAAAGTATGATTCTGTATCTTTATACTGTAATGCCATAAATAAAAAATAAGATAAAACCGCTTTTTTATTTGCAATCAGGTATTTATTATGCAATAATATCTAAATCTAAGCCCGCTTTCCGAAAAGCTGAAATTTCGGGAGAGCCTCATCTCTATAAATTTTGGAGGGTAATAATGGAGTACCGGGGAATCGATTCCGATTTTGGCAGCCTCGCCCGGATTTCAGGGGCCAGGAGCCGGTCCCTTTCAGCGGAGAACCCCAAGGGGGAAAAGGGCAAGGGGGGTATGGCCCTGCCCGGCCCTGATAGTCACGCCGCCGCCTTGGGCCAGGGCTGGAAGGCCGCCCCCTGCGTTTCCATAGAGGCGGGGACGGTTTACACCATTGGGGATATCGAAGGCCCCGGGGCAATCAAGCATATATGGATGAGCGGGAAAGCCAGGTGGCGTTTTGCCATACTCCGTTTCTATTGGGACGGCCAGGATTTCCCCTCGGTGGAAGTTCCGGTCAGTGATTTTTTCGCGTCTTGCTGGGAAGGCTACGCCCAGTTGAGTTCCCTCGCCGTCTGCGCGAACCCCCGGAGCGGTTACAATTGTTACTGGGACATGCCCTTTAACAAGCGCTGCCGTATAACTGTCGAGAACCTTGACGCCGAAGCAATGCGGTTTTTTTACCAGGTTGATTATACCCTCGGCGAAGTCCCGGAAAATTACGGGTATTTTCACGCCTCCTTTAGACGGGTAAACCCGCTGCCCTATAAAGAGGTCTATACGGTTCTGGACGGGGTACAGGGGCGGGGGCATTACGTGGGAACCTACCTGGCCTGGGGGGTAAACAGTACCGGCTGGTGGGGAGAGGGGGAGATGAAATTTTACCTGGACGGCGACGAGTGGCCCACCATATGCGGCACCGGCCTGGAGGATTATTTCGGTGGTTCCTACAACTTTGATGTCAACGGGCGGTATACGCCCTTTTGCACTCCCTACAGCGGCTTGCACCAGATCATTAGCCCGGACGGGCTTTACAACTCCCAGCAGCGCTTCGGCATGTACCGCTGGCATATTACCGATCCCCTGCGGTTCGAGGAAGACCTCCGCGTAACGGTACAGGCCCTGGGCTACCGTCCGGATCGCTACCTGCCCCTCCAGGACGATATCGCCTCGGTGGCTTACTGGTACCAGAGCCTGCCGGGCCGTCCGCTCAAGGCGCTGCCTTCCAAGGAAAAACTCTTTATCTACTGAACTGTCTTCTGATTCGTCAGAGGCGAAATATTTTTTAGGAGGATCGTTATGATCACCGGGATGTCAAAGAAAATCTTTTTTGTACTCGGGTATCTGCTCGTTATGGCAGCTATGATCTTTGGGGGCGGCAGGCAATCAGGGCAAGGTACATCGGCGGCAGGGGAGGCTAAGCCGACGCTTACCATCGCCCTGGGGCAGAGCCCCCTTGTTACGGACTACAAGGACAACTACCTGACCCGTTTGCTCGAGGGCATGCACAACGTCAACATTGAGTTTTACCTGCTTTCCAGCGATGGTAATGAACAGCGGACCAAAATAGCCCTCATGGTGGCGTCAGACGATCTGCCCGACATTCTTATGCAGGGCCTCAACACCGAGACCATTCTGGACTACGGCAGCAAGGGAGCCCTGGCGGCCTTGAACAAATGGCTCCTCGACCCCCAGATGGCGCCGAACTACGCGAAGATCAGGCCCGAATTAAAGCCCCTGATTACCAACGCCATTACCAGCGCCGACGGGAACATTTACGGCTTCCCCCAATACCAGCCCGAAACCTGGAACCTGGCCGTCCATAGGCAATGGATTAATACCGCCTGGCTTGAGAAACTGGGCCTTAAAACCCCGTCCACCACGGCGGAGTTAAGGACCGTACTCCTGGCTTTCCGGGACCGGGACCCTAACGGGAACGGCAGGAAGGACGAAATCGGTATAACCGGCCTGTATACCGGCACCTACGGCGAGAACGTCATTGCGACCCTGATCAACGCCTTTATCTTTTACAATAAAGGCCTCCTTTCCCTGGATTCCACGGGCAGCAAAGTTATCGCCCCCTTTACGGACCCGGCTTTCAGGCAGGCTCTTGCCTACCTCAACGATCTCTATAAGGAAGGGGTTTTGGATCCGGGAATCTTTACCTACGACTCGCAGCAGTTCCGCGCCCTTATCAACAACGAGCCCATGACCGTCGGGTTCCTGAGTTTCGGCAGTTATGGCGGGAATTTTCCGGGATCCCCTACCTACACAAACCCAACGTATGACCAGATAATGATTATCCCGCCCCTTAAGGGGCCATCCGGCATCGGCTACGTACCCTATACCGATTATCTTCCCTCTCAGCTAGGCTTTATCGCTTCCAAATCCAAGTATCAGGAAGCGGCCTTTAAGCTGCTCGAAA
>JAIRRU010000199.1 GCA_031255815.1 Treponema sp.
CGCGGGGGAGCTTCGGCGGGTTTGCTGCCCCCGCGCTACGCAAGGAGGATACTATGCTGATTGGTATAAATCCGGTTATCGGGCCGGAACTGCTGGACGCTCTGTTTCGTATGGGCCACGGGGATGAAATCGTCATTGCCGACGCTTTTTTCCCCGGGGACAGCTGCAACTCCCGGGTGATCCGGGCGGACGGGATCCGGATTCCCGCCCTGCTAGAGGGCATACTCAGGCTCATCAACCTGGACTACGCGGCGCCGCCGGTGATCATGATGCAGGCCGGGCACGGCGACAGCCTGGACCCGGCGGTGGAAGCTTCCTACCGGGCGGTGATCGATCGGCTCTGGCCCGGAACCCCCGCCACCGAGCGGACAGAGCGCTTCGCCTTTTACGAGCGGGCAAAAAAAGCCTACGCGGTGGTGATGAGCGGCGAAACGGTCAAATACGGCAACATCATCCTGAAAAAGGGCGTAATTCCCCTAAAACCCCAAGCGGCATCCTGACGCGGGACTCTGCCCCGCTCTAGTACCTTGCTTGGGCTAAAAGCATGGATGAAGGGAGAGCCGCGAACCACGCTAACCGCAGGGGCTTTTACGCTGAAAACCCCGATCTTCAGTTGAATTGCCGTGAGTTCGAGAGGTTTTTGATCCGGGTCAGCGCCCTTCGCGTCTTTTCGTCCGGCCTTGGCGGTAAATTTTTTTAAATCGAGGCTTTCCCAAAACCAACCGGGTTTTGGGAAACGCTCAATTCTCTATGCAATCCGCTATCTCGTTGTTGTCCGGATACTACAGCCTCCCGGTTGTTTTGCGCTAAGGCGCCGCGCGGAAATCAACAAGCCCGCCCTAAAGCTCCCCCGCGATCCGGCGGGCGGGCTCCTGGGCACTAAACCCTTCGCTACAATAAATGGCGGGGCATTTTGTTCCTGCGCGGTTCCTCAGGGCAGGGCAGGGGAAAGCGGGGCGGCAGTTTCGAATTCTTGAGCAGAAAAGAAAAATAGGGTATCGTAAGTACAATAGAGTTGTTCAAAACCTCAGTTTCTGAACAGCAAGCGCTAAAAATCTGGTAACCCAGAGGAGAGAATCATGGCAGATATTTCGAGTCTCAAAATGAACGAGCCGGTAAACCGTTACCGGGGTTCCTTGCCGAAAATCGGCATCCGGCCCGCTATTGACGGGCGCCGCCGGGGGGTGCGGGAATCCCTGGAGGAACCCACGATGAACCTGGCGAAATCCGCCGCGAAGCTGATAAGCGAAAACCTGAAACAGCCGAACGGTATGCCGGTGGAGTGTGTCATTGCCGATACCTGTATCGGCGGGGTTGCGGAAGCCGCGGCCTGCCAGGACAAGTTCAGCCGGGAGAACGTGCAGATCACCCTGACCGTTACCCCCTGCTGGTGTTACGGATCGGAAACCATGGATATGGATCCTTTGACCATCAAGGGGGTTTGGGGCTTTAACGGCACCAACCGGCCCGGCGCGGTCTACCTGGCCGCGGTGCTGGCCGCCCATACCCAGAAGGGGCTTCCCGCCTTTGGCATCTACGGCCGGGACGTGCAGGATCTGGCGGATATCGGGATCGTCCCCGACGACGTAAAGGAAAAGATCCTCCGCTTTGCCCGGGCCGGTATCGCGGCGGCCTGGATGCGGGGGAAAAGCTACCTTTCCATCGGATCGGTCTCCATGGGAATCGCCGGTTCCATTACCAGCGCCGAATTTTTCCAGAATTACCTGGGGATGCGGAACGAGTATGTGGATATGTCGGAGCTGGTGCGCCGCTTTGAGGAAAAGATCTATTCCGACGCGGAATTCAAACGGGCGCTGGAATGGGTGGAGGCCAACTGCAAGAGCCGCGAGGGTTCCGATATCAACCCGCCCGCCGAACAGCACAGCCGCAAGTACAAGGACGAGGTGTGGAAGACCTGCGTCAAGATGACCATGATCATCCGGGATCTGATGATAGGCAACCCGGATCTGAAGCGGAAGGGTCTTGCCGAAGAAGCCCTGGGGCATAACGCCCTGGCCGCGGGCTTCCAGGGCCAGCGCCACTGGAACGACCACTTCCCCAACGGGGATTTTCCCGAGGTGATGCTCAATTCGTCTTACGACTGGAACGGTATCCGCGCCCCCTTCGTCGTGGCCACGGAAAACGACAGCCTTAACGGCGTGTCCATGCTTTTCGGCCACCTCCTTACCGGTACGGCCCAGGTATTCAGCGATGTACGGACCTACTGGAGCCCCGCCGCCATTGAGCGGGTTACCGGATGGAAACCCGAAGGCGGGGCGGCCAACGGCCTTATCCACCTGATCAACTCCGGCTCGGCAAGCCTGGACGGTACCGGAAAGCAGCGGAAGGACGGCCAGCCGGCAATGAAACCTTTCTGGGAAATCAGCCCCGAAGAAGCCGGGGCCTGCCTTGACGCGGTGCAGTGGCGTTACGCCAGCCTGGGTTACTTCCGGGGGGGCGGTTACTCTTCGGACTTCCTTACCGAGGGGGGTATGCCGGTAACCATGTGCCGGCTCAACCTGGCCAAGGGCCTGGGCCCCGTTCTGCAGATCGCCGAAGGCTGGACCGTTACAATCCCCGACCATGTGCACGACAAACTGGATCAGCGCACCGATCCCACCTGGCCCAGCACCTGGTTTGCCCCCCGGCTTACCGGAAAGGGCCCCTTCGCCGATGTCTATTCGGTAATGAACAACTGGGGCGCGAATCACGGGGCGGTATCCTACGGCCACATCGGCGCGGACCTTATCAGCCTGGCCAGCATCCTGCGGATCCCCGTCTGCATGCACAACCTGGACGACGCCGCGGTCTTCAGGCCCAGCTACTGGAACTCCTTCGGTATGGACAGGGAAGGGGCCGATTACCGTGCCTGCGCGGCCCTGGGCCCCCTGTACCGTTAGCGTTTGCCCGCGCCGGGGAGGTGCCGGATGGATCTGAAAGTCGGATCCGTGGTCATCCACTGTTACGAATTTGAAAAAATGGTGGAATTCTGGCGGGAGGCCTTAGGCTACCGCTACCGGGATCCCCCTTCCGGCGATTGGGCGGTGTTAAGCGATCCCTCCGGAGGGGGGCCGAACCTCTCTTTTCAGAAGAGGGATCGCAGGCGGGAACGGCGCAACTGGATACACCTGGATCTTTACACCGGGGATCAGCGGGCCGAGGCGGAACGGCTTATCCGGCTGGGAGCCAAAGCCTACCCCTGGCGCTACCCCGAAGGCGCCGACTACCTGGTGCTGGAAGATCCTGACGGGAACCTGTTCTGCGTCGTTCAAAAGCCCTGACGGGGCCCGCTGGCGGGCCCTCGAACCGTCAGGCTATTCCTTCCAGTGGCCCACCTTGCGGATCTTCTGGTTCCGGTAGCGGACCAGCACCGAAGGGTTACGGGTTGAAAGGTCTTCGATTTCCCTGACCAGCACGTTTTTTATGGCCGCGGCCGCGGCGTCCGGATCCGTATGGGCCCCGCCGGGGGGCTCGGCGATTACGCCGTTGATCACCCTGAATTCCAGAAGGTCTGTGCTGGTTATCTTCATTAGGGCGGCGGCGTCTTTTGCCTTGGCCGCGTCCCGGAGCAGTATGGAGGCGTAGCCTTCCGGGCTTATCACCGAGTAGATGGCGTTTTCCAGCATATAGATCTTGTCCCCCACGCAGAGCCCCAGGGCGCCGCCGGAGCCTCCCTCGCCGATGATGACGCAGACGATGGGGGTTTTCAACTGGCTAAAGTCCCGGAGGTTCCGGGCGATGGCTTCCCCTATGCCCCGCTCTTCCGCGCCGAGCCCG
>JAIRRU010000302.1 GCA_031255815.1 Treponema sp.
CCCTTTGAACCACCTCTTCATCTACGAGGGGCTCCAGAGGCGGGAGGCGGAGTCCGCCCCCTGCGGGGACATAGTGGCCATCGCCGGCTTCCCCGGCGCCTTCATAGGCGACACCATATCCGATCCCATGCGCCTCGAGGCCCTCCCCCCGGTGGTGGTGAACGGCGAAATCAAATTGCAGAGTGAATTGCTCATAGACGACAAGGGTTACCGGCTCCGGCAAGCGGTAGGCAGAAACACTACCCCCTACAAATTCTCCGTAGGAAGCGCGGCGGACGCGAGGCTGATATGAGTACCAACGCGCAATTTGACGCTGCCCTGCCCACGCCGTACAACGAAAAATGGCGGGAAGCCTACCGCGCTGACGCAAGCGAAAGCCCCCGCATGGCGAGCTACCAGGCTCCCGGCGGGGAAGCGATCCCCTTCATACAGAAGAGCTTCCGCTTTTCCGGGGGCCATTCCAAGGACACGGCGGAGTACCCCTTCGGCGGCCTCTGGTCAAACGAGTATCTTAACGAAAAACCGCAAACCCTCAATGTGGAAGGGTATTTGCGCGGCCCCGGCTATATTGCCCAGCGAAACAAAATGATAGAAGCCCTGCGGGTCCCCACCGATGACGACCATCCCGGCTATATCGATCTGCCTTTTTGGGGCCGGTTCCCGGTGGTGGTGGGAGACAATTATGAAGTCTCCGAAACTACCGATGAGCAGGGCCAGTGCGCGGTATCGATCCCCTTTACCCGCGCCGGGGTCAGCATTGACGAGCGCATGAACGCGCTGCCCTCCCCGGAAGCGCAAATGGAAATCGCCCAGGCGAATCTGGAAGCCGCCGCCGTTACGGAATTTGAAACCGGCCTTACCGAAGACAAGCTGGACGCCGCCACGCTCCGGGCCGGTATCGGCCAGATTAAAACGGCGCTCCTCTCGATTATCGGAAGGGTACAGGCCGCGAAAACGGCGCTTAACGCGATGACCAGCGAAGTCATGGGATTGCTCAGCCTGGTCAATCAGGCGATCCTCCTCCCCCGCCAGAAGGCTCAAGCCGTGTTTAACGCCGCCGCTTCCATCGTTTCAGGTCTCATGGAAATCAAAAACAGCGCGGCCCTGTACGGCAGGGGGCTGTCAGGCAGAGGCTCAAGCGGTTCTTCCGCTTCCGGCACAGCCGCAGCCGGAGAAAGCTCAAGCGGTTCCTCTCCATCCGGTACTGCCGCGACCGGAACGCCTTCGCTGCCCCCATCGGACAACGAAAGAAACGCGCTGATAATGTTTTTATCGGCCAGCGATTATACCCTGGATGGCAACGCGGCAACCGTCAGGGAGGAAGCCACAAAAAAAGCTGTGGAGAATCTGTACCGGACAATGGCGTTTCTGGCGGCGGCGCGGATTATCGCAAACAGCGGTTCCCTCACCCGGCAACGGGCGGCGGGGTACTGGAGGCTGCTCGAAAAGCTGGAGGGGAGCATAAACCGGGAAAACCCTGCCGTCTACGCGGCCCTCCGGGATATGCGGATCGCCCTGTCGCGTCAACTTTCCCGGCAGGGGTTGAGCGCGGAAATGACCCGCCGGTTTTCCGCCGCCGTCCCGCTTTTGTACCTTGCGTATTACCTCGGCTGCGATGAAGCAAAAATCCGTGAACTCAACCGCATCGCCGATTCTTTTACGGTAGAGGGAGGCGTAATTTATGCATAGGCTTATTGTTACCAACGCTACAAGCGGCAAGGAACTCATCTGGCGGCATATCAAAGTAAAAAAATCCCTGGACAACATCTGCCATACCCTGGAACTGGAAATCCCCCCAAGCGAGCGCGTAAAAATACACAAGCACGATAAAATTGAAGTGCGCTATGAAAACAGCCTGGTGCGCGATTCGGGCGGGAAGCGGCGGGTAACCACCATCAGAGTTGACGAGATCACCGCCGGGGCGGACGTATCAAAACACAGCCTGACGGTCATCGGGCGCAGCCCAGCGCGGGACATTATTGATTCTACCTGGTCAGGCATTCTGGTCAACATGACCCTCTTTGAAATTACCAAAGAGATAGGTAAAAAATTTGGAATTGATTGCACCATCATCCCCACCAACATCGGCGATCCCACGGTAAAGGTTTCGGTATTTACCTGGGAAAATGAAAGCCCCTGGACAAAGATTATCACCGAGGCGGACAGCCAGGGGTTTATCTTTTGCAGCAACGAAGCGGGGGGCTTGTATATCTGGAAGCCCGAAGGGTATGTCCGGGATGAGGGGTTTCATTTTACGGAAGGGCGGAATGTCAAAACAATCGAATGGCGGGAAAACGGAGCCGAGCAGTATCACGAGTATGTGGTAACCGGAGGTTACGGCGAACCGGCCAGGGTTATAGATTCCACTTGCAACAATAACCGCGTCTTGACCATTGACCTGACAAATCCAGGCATAGAGGCGTCAAAACTTCAGCGCCGGGCGGAAACGGAAATGCGGCGCAGGCGGGAAAACCGCACCACCGTTACCGTTTCCGGCTGGGGCCTCACGGATACGCAGATAAAAAACCTGGGCGAGACTATCAGAAAAGAAATTTTCTGGGTTCCGAATTTATTAATCCCCGTTAGTATGCCTTCGGCGGGGCTTGAGCGTAACCTGTTAATAGCTGAGGTTGAGCAGGAGGCGGATAAGGACATTATGCAAAGCACCGTAACCCTGGTAAACCGGGAGGCGTACCTGTGATAGGGCTGAAGGAACTCGGCGCGAGGCTTCGGAATTTGTTCACGGTAGGCGAGTTTCAGAAACGCTACACCGGCGGCGATGAGAAAGATTTTATACAGGTCAAAACCCATAACGGCAGGGTAGTAGAGAAAAAAGAAGCCTTCCCCTACGGCTTTTACGCGAAGGCGAAAAGCGGCAAAGCCTTCGTGTTTTGCCAGGGCGGGAACCTGGACGGCTTTGAGATTTTCCCGGTATTGCCGGGGGAAGGCGTAACGCCGCCGGAACTGGAAGAGGGGGACGTGGCGCTGTATACCGGGAAGGGCGGCTGCGTTGTATTGCGGGAAGCCGGGGGGATAGAAATCAACGCCAAAGCCTCCGGCAATATAACCCTTGTCTGCGAAGACGGCAAATTCTATTTTGGAAATGGAAGCAAGAATATTTGCGAACTGCTGATCGGCCTCATCGACGAGATAAAAGCAATCATTACTACAGGTTCACCGGCATCGCATACCATACTTCCGGCAACGCAGCAGAAACTTGAGGCGTATAAAAACCAGGTTAAAAATCTTTTTATGGAGAGCGCGTAAATGCCATTGGTACAGGAAACGTTAAAAACCAATTTAACAAATCTTTTTACGGCCATGAAAAACGCTCCGATGACTGAAGCGGATTACGCAGCCCGGCTTTCGGAGATATTCACCGCTTATATAAAAACCGCCACGGTCAACGTCAATCCCGGTATTCCGGTGGCAACGCCGCAAGGCCCCGGCTCCACATCCGGGCCGGGAACAGGAACCCTGACATGAATATACGGATTGAGCAATGGGCTTCCATCGAGGAACTGGTACGCATGAGCATCGGCACGGACAGGGGAACCTGGTTCGCCGATCCCGCCTTCGGCAGCGAATTATGGCTGCTGCGGAAAGAGGGAAAGGTTGATGGCCAGACCGCCGGAACGCTGGAGCGCATGGTTCGGGAATCCCTGCAATGGCTTGTTACGGACGGACTTGCCCTTGCGGTGGACTGCGCTGCGGAACGGAACGGCAAAAACCGGATCGAGTACCGGGTAACGGTAACGCGGCCAGACGGTGAAGCGGTGATGGTAAAGGAGGCCTGGGATGTCATTTAGCCGGGACTCTTTGGCGGTTCTCCTTGACCGCATTTATGCCAATTATGAAAGCCTCTACCGGCCCCTGGACAAAACGCCCCGGCATAATTTGTTAAAAGTGTTCGCCTCGGTGGACGCGGGGATATATAGCAGTTCTACTTTACAATACCGAACACATATGTTATACTAAGACCCATAGCATACGACAAGATATTCAGAAAGCGTGGAATTGAATATAAAGATGCAGGGCATACATTTAAGCAGGTAAACGAAGCGTTTGGTGTTGATTCCAAGCGGTATTACAGTTGGAAGAAACAGCTTGAGGAAACCGGTTCCCTTGAATACC
>JAIRRU010000320.1 GCA_031255815.1 Treponema sp.
CTTTTGGATTACGGTGAAATCGAAAAACAGGCAAAAGCGGTAAAACCCCTTATCCTCCTGGCCGGCTACTCCGCCTATCCCCGGAAGATCAACTTTAAGCGGATGCGGGAAATAGCGGACGCGGCGGGGGCGGTACTTATGGTGGACATGGCCCATTTCGCGGGCCTGGTGGCGGGGAAGGTTTTTACCGGGGAATGGGACCCGGTGCCCTGGGCCCATGTCGTTACCAGTACCACCCACAAAACCCTGCGGGGCCCTCGGGCGGGGCTGGTTCTTTCCACCGGGGAATTTGCGGAAGCCCTGGACAAGGGCTGCCCCCTTACCATGGGCGGCCCCCTGCCCCACGTTATCGCCGCCAAGGCGGTAGCCTTCCGGGAGGCCGGGTTGCCGGAATTCCGGGACTATGCCCGGCGTATCGTGGAAAACACCCAGGCCCTGGCGGCTTCCTGCGTCAAAAACGGCTTGGAGCTTCTTACCGGGGGCACGGACAACCACCTGTTCCTGGTGAACCTGCGGGGCCAGGGCCTTACCGGGCGCCAGGCGGAAAGCGCCCTTCACGAATGTCACATCACCCTGAACCGGAACAGCCTGCCCTTCGATCCCAACGGCCCCTGGTATACGTCGGGCCTGCGGATTGGAACCGCCGCGCTTACCAGCCTGGGGATGGGCGGCGCCGAGATGGAAGAGCTGGGGGCAATCATCAGCCTGGTGCTCAGAAACACCGCCGCCGCGCCGGAGGGCAAAGATCCCGCCAAAAAGAGCAGGGCCCGCTATGTTATTGGGGAAGACGTGAAAAAAGAGGCTCTGGAACGGGTTGAAAAGCTTCTTTCCCGCTTCCCGGTATATCCGGAATTGGATCTGGAACTCCTGAAAGAGGCTTTTATCTGAGCTTGTTCCGAAACCCGGTTGGCGCGGAAACTCCGCTTCCGGGTGAACAGGCTCATTGAAATTCAGGAACGATCCCGGGTGCTTTATTTCACTTTTATCTTGTTATCTTTGCTATAATTATTTATGCTGTTTACATTCGGTTTCCAAGGTTGGGTGGTTTTGAATCGGCCTGCCAGGCTGAATTTCGGCCGGCGGCTGCCGGCGAGAACGCTTGCTTTACGGCGGACTCTGGTTGAACCGGATAAAAGGATAGATTTATGAAAATAAAACTGAGACTGTGCATCATTGTGATATCTATTTTGATCGCGGTGGTGGCGGGTATTTCTATCGTGTTGCTGCTCCAGGCGTCGGGCATGGCCTTGAATCTGGCCGTCAGAAGTACAAGCCGGCTTGCCGAACGGGAAGCTTCGGACATCCAGGGCCGGGAAGAGGGCTATGTCCGGGTTGCCCATGTGGTGGCGGGTTTTATGGCCGGCTTTGAGGGAACGGAGCCGGAACGCCGGCGGGCCCAGTTCGACCAGTTCCTGGAGGCCGCCCTGATTTCGGAACCGAACCTGGTGGGAATTTTCGCGGTCTTTAACCCCAACGCCCTGGACGGGCTGGACGCGCAGTACGCGGGGCAGCCGGGTGAAACTTCCAACGGTATCTACGCCCCCTGGTATACCAGGGGTTCCGGCCGGATAGAACGGAGGAACTACGATAATATCTCCGCCGCCCTGGAAGTAATTAACGGTCCCGACGCCCGCAAGCAAACCCTGCGGGATCCGGTGCAGGAGACGGTAAACGGCAAGCAGACTTATACCTTCCGGATTGGGGTGCCCGTTATCCATAACCGGACAAACGAGGTAGTAGGCTTAGTGGGAATTAATGTCCAGATAGACGCCCTGCAGCCCCTGATAGCGCAAACCATCAGGGAGAACGAGGATATCGCGGCAATGGCGGTTTACAGCGGTAACGGGACGATCATGGCGCATTCGGTGCCGGAGTATATCGGCAGGAATACCCAGGACGTGGATCGGAGCCTTTACGAACCCTATGACAAAGAGGCTTTCGACGCCATTATTAACCACAAACCCGCGAATTTTAGCGTATATTCACCGGATCTGAAGACTAATTTGGAAGTTGCCATCGTCCCCTTTGCCATAACGGAGGCCGGTACCTGGATCATCATGACAGGAACCCCGGAAAACGTAGTCTTGCAGGAAGTCCATTCCATGACAAGATTCACCATCATCATTTCGGCAGCTATCGCCCTGGTAGTAGCGGTGATAATCTTCTTTGTTTCCGGAACCATTACCAAGCCTATTGTCAACGTGGCCCTTACCCTCAAGGATATATCCGAAGGGGAGGGGGATCTGACCAAAGCCATCACCGTTCACGGTAATGACGAAATAGCCGATTTGTCCAAATACTTCAACGCCACTCTGGACAAGATAAAGACCCTGGTTGTCACCATCAAACACCAGGCCATCGCCCTTTTCGACATCGGCAACGAGCTTGCCAGCAACATGACCGAAACCGCCTCGGCTATCAACGAGATAACCAGCAATATCCAGAGCATCAAGAACCGGGTTATCAACCAGAGCGCCAGCGTCACCGAAACCAACGCCACCATGGAACAGATTACGGTGAATATCGACAAGCTCAACGGCAACGTGGAAAAGCAGAGCGCCAGCGTTTCCAAGTCGTCCAGCGCCATTGAGGAGATGATCGCCAATATCAACTCGGTTACCCAGACCTTGAACAAAAACTCCGAAAGCGTAAAAGACCTGCTTGAATCTTCGGAGGTGGGCCGCACGGGGCTCCAGGAAGTGGCTACGGACATACAGGAAATCGCCCGGGAATCGGAAGGGCTTTTGGAGATTAACGCGGTAATGGAAAACATTGCCAGCCAGACAAACCTTCTGTCCATGAATGCGGCCATAGAGGCGGCCCACGCCGGAGAAGCCGGAAAAGGCTTCGCCGTAGTGGCCGACGAGATCCGCAAGCTCGCCGAATCTTCCGGGGAGCAATCGAAAACCATCAGCACGGTACTCAAAAAGATCAAAGAAAGCATCGACAAGATCACCAGGAGCACGGACAACGTGCTTAACAAGTTTGAGTCTATCGATAACGGGGTCAAGACCGTTTCCGAGCAGACCGAAAACATCCGGAACGCCATGGAAGAGCAGAGCGTGGGGAGCCAGCAGATTCTGGAAGTGATAGGACAGCTTAACGACATCACCCAGATGGTCAAAAACGGTTCCGACGAGATGCTGGAAGGAAGCAGGGAAGTTATTGCCGAGGGGAAAAACCTGGAAATGGCGACCCAGGAGATAACCAACGGGATGAACGAGATGGCTAGCGGGGCGGATCAGATCAATGTGGCGGTAAACCGGGTAAACGATATAAGCAGCCAAAACAAGGAAAACATTGACGTGCTGGTACAGGAGGTTTCCCGTTTTAAAGTCGAGTAAACGTGTCGGTATAGAGCCGGGATCAAACGGATGAAAAAGTTATCTGCCGCTGTCATTAGTATTGTTCTTGTGTTTGCGACGACCAGCCTCCTTCTCCTCTCCGGGGCGCTGAATTTTCCCGAATATAAAATGTACGATTTCCGGGTCCGGCTGCTGGCGGAGTTAAGCAAACCTTCCGACGATATCATCGTGATCCTCCTGGATCAGGACAGTCTTGACTGGGCCCAAAGGGAACGGGATTGGCCCTGGCCCTGGCCCCGGAAAGCCTACGCCGAACTGGTGGATTACATGCGCCTGGGGGGAGCCCGGTCAGTAGCCTTCGATATGCTTTTTACCGAACCCTCGATTTACCGGAACGCCCGGCAGGAAGAAATTATCGAAGACGCGGTAAAAAACCTGCAGGCGGCTGAAAGCCTGACCAGCGAGGCGCAAGGCGCCCAAACAGACCGGGACTCTCCCCGGGATCGCTCCGATCAGAGGCAGGCCTTCCGGGAGGCGGGGATCCTCTTCCGCCGGATACTCGAGGCGCTCAGGGAGCTGAGCAGCCGGGAAGACGACGCTTCTTTTGTACAAGCGGAAAAGGACTTTGGCAGGGTGGTACAGGGGGTGTTTCTGAGCACCCAGACGGGCAGCGAGTCTTCCTGGCCTCAAAATCTCACTACGCCCCTGCTGGAATCCCGGGGGGATCTCCCCCCCCTGCGCCGGGGATCGGACGAAACCGGCATCCTGAACGCCCAATTCCCTATAGAGGAACTGCGGAACGCCGCCGGCGCTATCGGTACCTTTACCGGCCTTCCCGATGAGGAAGACGGCATCCTCCGCCGGGCCCAGCTGTTTCACCTTTTCGATAACAAGATCATACCCGGCCTGGCGGCGGCCTCTCTCCTGGCCGCCGGATATACCCGGGAATTCAGTTACAACGCCAAAAGCCGGACTATCCGCTGGGGGGACTACCGCCTTCCCGTTGATAAAAACGGCGATCTTATCCTGCGTTTCCGGGGGGATCTGGATCGCTACGTGCCTTATTTCGCCTGGCAGGTTCTTGAAAGCGCCGAAAACCACAAAAACGCCGAAATCCCCCTTCTGCCGCCGGAGGACTTTAAAGGCAAGCACGTCTTCTTCGGGGTTTACGCTCCCGGGCTCTACGATATCTTCAGTACCCCCTTTTCTTCGGTATACCCGGGGGTGGGAATGCATGTTACCATGCTGGACAATATCCTTACGGGGGATTTTATCAGGGAAAGCCCCGTCTGGATAAATCTTGTTGTCATATTTATCGCTACGGTGCTTGTTACTTTCCTTGCCATGTATTGCGGGCGGATCCCCCTGTCGGTTGCCGGAACGGTGCTTTCCCTGATCCTGGTAATCGGCCTGGGTTTTGGGGCCTACCAGTTCGGCAGCCTCTGGCTTCCCATGGTAGCCCCCATTATCGCCGTCCTGATCAGTTTCCTGGCCGCCACCGTATACAACTACGCCACCGAAGGCAGCCAGAAACGGTTCATCAAATCCGCTTTCTCCCGCTACCTGTCTCCCAAGGTCATCGATCAGATCATCGCCGACCCTTCCCAGCTTAAACTGGGGGGTGAAAAGCGGGAAATGACCGCCATTTTTACCGATATACGCAGTTTTTCTACCATATCCGAAGCGCTGGGAGACCCGGCCAAGCTGGTAGAACTGCTCAACTTCTACCTTACCCGGATGAGCAATATTGTGCTGGAAAATTCGGGAACCATCGACAAGTACGAGGGGGACGCCATTATCGCCTTCTTCGGCGCGCCGGTGTACATGGAAAACAACGCCGCTCTGGCCTGCCGCGCCGCCGTCCTTATGCACAAGGCGGAGAAGGAAATAAACAGGGAAGTTATCGCCCAGGGGCTTATCACCGGGGATGTCATGAAAGCCCTAGTCCGCAAGGGTATACTGAAAAGCGTTGAGGATCCCAGCCCTCTTTTCACGCGGCTCGGCGTCAATACCGGGGACATGGTGGTGGGCA
>JAIRRU010000059.1 GCA_031255815.1 Treponema sp.
GGCCAGGAGGCCGAAACGGAAGGCTTCGGCCTTAAGATCGCTATCCGCGAGATCCGGGAACACCGCCTGGAGGAGGCGCTGGTAAGCCTGGTTACCGACGATTAGCGGAGCGCAGGGGATATGGCAAAAAATTGATTAGTATCCGGTCTCTATTCAAAAGGCGGATAGAAAAGTTGAAGATGCAAAGAAGAATATTTTACGACGAAGGCGCACAAAGGAACACAAAGGGAGAATTTTTTTCATCTTTTCCCGCCTTCGCGCGGCCTTCGGCCTGGCGGTAAATTTCTTTAAATTGAGGCTTTCGGCTGTTAAACCGCCCGAACGATCCGGCGGGGCTAAAGGGCCGCCCTGGTCTTGCGATTGAAACATAGCTTCAAACACGCTACAATAAGCCCCTGAATAGTCCTGATTAAAGGACAGACGCCAGCCTTTAAGGAGTTGTTATGAAAAAGATATTTCCCCTAACCGCCGCGCTTTTCCTGGCCCTTTCGGCCTTCGGCTGTAAGAGCCAGCCCGCTTCGACCGCCCCGGGCCCGGTAACGCTTCCGCCCTGGATCAACGACACGGCCCCGGAAGACGTGCTTTGGGGAATCGGTTCCGCCCGGCAGTCCAGTTCCCAGATGTCCATGACTACAGCCGAAACCCGGGCCAGGGCGGATATCGCCCGGCAGCTTAACACCGTTGTCGAAGGTATGATCACCGACTATACCCGGGACGCGAACATGGGGACTGCTAACCAGGCGACTATCGGCCTCCAGGAATCGATCAACCGCCAGCTTTCCCAAGCCCAGTTGACCGGAGCCCGGAGGGATCAGCTTTGGACCGCCCCGGACGGCACCTTCTGGGCCAGGGTAGTGTACAGCAAAGCCGACGCCGCCAAATTCGCCGCCGATTCCATCAAAAACGTAGTGGACAACGAAGAGGCCCGCTACGCGGAGTTTAAGGCCATGGAGGCGGCAAAGATGATGGACGAGCAGCTTTCCAAATACAAGTCCGATCCGGCCAGGACGGCCGCTCCCTAAACAGTTTGCCGCGATCGGCCCGCCCCGCCCTGAAGGCGGGCTATGCTGTTTTTTCCGGGGCGGCCGCGGCCCTGAAAAGCTTTCCCGAAACTTCGGCTTTCGGGAAAGGTTCCGGGTTTGATACTTTACAGGAGGAAGATAGATGAATAAGAGAGCGTTGTTGCCGTTTTTTTGCGTTGCGCTGTTAATTTTAGGGGGCTGCGCTTCGACGCCCAAGGTAAGCCGGGTAGATTCGGGCACGGTAGTGGATCTGAGCGGTTACTGGAACGATACCGATATACGGATCGTCTGCGACGGCCTTATCAAAGACTGCCTGGATTCCCCCCGGATGAGTATGGCCCTGGCGCAGATGGGGAAGCTTCCGGTATTTCTGGTAGGCCCTTTCCGGAACGAGAGCGACGAACATATCGACACCAGCATTATTGCCGACACCATGGAACGGGCTATTTTCAACAGCGGCAGGGCGGACTTTGTGGCCGGGGGGGCAACCAGGGAATCCCTGCGGGCCGAGCGTCTGGATCAGCAGGGAAACGCCAGCGAGGAAACCGCCAAGGCCCTGGCCAACGAGACCGGCGCGGATTTCCTGCTTACCGGTTCGGTCAGGACGGTGGTTGACCGGGCGGGGAACACCTCCACCCGCACCTATTTTGTCAACGCGGAGATTACCAACCTCGAAACCAACCAGCGGCTCTGGCTGGGCAGTAACAGCGAAATCAAAAAGGTAATTAGGCAGCCGGGTTCGAGGTTCTGAAAGGCAAGGCATGAAGCCTCCGGTTTTTCCCCTTGTAGTATTCCTGTTTATTTCCTGCGCTTCCGCCCCTTTTTCCCGAATTGACGGGAAGCTGCAGAACGGCGATTACGGCGACGGCGTAATCCTTCTGGAAAAGGAAAGAAGATCCCTCTACAAAAGGGGGGATACTATTTTGTACTACTTGGATAAGGGCATGCTGTCCCACTACGCCGGCCTCTACAAGGATTCGTCGGATCTGCTTGAGTCCGGGGAACGGGCCATAGAGGCGGCTTTTACCAAGAGCGTTACCCAGGAAATAGGAAGCTATCTGGTTAACGATACTACCCGGGACTATGACGGGGAAGACTACGAAGATATCTACATCAACACCTTTAACGCTTTGAATTACTACCACCGGAACGAGCTTGAAGACGCCATGGTGGAAATCAGGCGGATGAGCAACAAACTACAGTATCTCTCCGCCAGGTACGGCGCCATCATCACAAACCTTCAAAAAAAGGCCCTGGAGGAACAGGCCGTCATTCCCCCGGACGAAAGCTCCCCCTCCCGTTTTTCCGATTCCGCCCTTGCCCGGTATATCGGCATGCTGTTTTACCGGGGGGCCGGCCTCCGGGACGACGCCCGCATCGACCGGGATCGGCTGCGGGTAGCCTTCGCGAACGCCCCGGAACTGTACCCTCACGCGGAGCCTTCTTCCCTTGAGGAAGAACTGGATATCCCCGGCGGGATGGCGCGGCTTAACGTAATTGCCTTTGGGGGGCTTTCCCCGGTCAAGGAAGAAGAAACCCTGCGGATACCCATACCGCCGGCCCGGTATATCAAAATCTCCCTGCCGAGGATGGTATCCCGCCCCTCGCAGATACGGCGGATCGAGGTGGCCCTGGATAAGGGGGAGCGTTTCAATCTTGAGCTTCTTGAGGATATTGAGGCGGTGGCCCGGGAGACCTACCGGGAAAAGGAAAAGGTCATCTACCTTAAGACCATTATCCGCGCTACCATTAAGGGCGCCGCTTCTTCCGTCCTTGATGCGGCCGCAGCCGAGCAAGAAGGCAGCGCGAGCCTGATCCTTAGTATTCTAAGTTTGGGCGCCCAGGTTTACGCGGAGGCCAGCGAACAGGCGGATCTGCGGCTCTCCCATTATTTTCCGGGAAAGGCCTACGTGGGCGGGATAAACCTTGTACCGGGCCTGTACTCTTTTTCGGTAACTTACTACGATCGGTCGGACAAGCCCCTTGCCGTCTTCCGGTATGAGGATGTACCGATTACGGAAAACAAATTAAACCTGGCGGAGGCGGTATGTTTACGTTAAAGAACCGCGCAAAAATGAAATGCCGCGTATTCTGTTCCCGTTGCTTGCACGATTGCGTGTTGTTCTTTCAAGGCGCCCGCGCTCCGGGGCTTAATACCCTTTTAAGCGCCCTGGCTGTTCCGGCCTTATCCGCGGCGCTATCCGCAATGGTACTGTTTTTTGGAAGCTCCTGCGGGACTTCTCCGGCTGTCCGGGGGAATACCGGGCAGCCTTCCGCCGCGGAACGGGCGGCCGCCGAACAGGAGGCTGTTGCCGCCGCTGCCGCCGCCGCGAGTGTCATGCAGAACGGGGGCAGGGCTCCGGCTTCTTCAGCCGGGGCTCCAAACGCCGCCGGAGTTCCTGCGGGGGCTTCCCCCGCGCGGGAAGGGCACAGCTCCGCCGCCGGGGACGGGGCGCAAAACCGCCCCCGGCCGGACTGGGTTTCTTCCCCGGAGGCGGTTTACAATCAGTATGACCGCAGTATTTATATCGCCCAGGTAGGAAACGGCGCCGACCGGAGCCTGGCGGAAAAAGACGCCCTTGCCCGGTTAAGCGCGTATTTCAGGCAGAATATCCAGGGCGAACAAAGCAGCTCCACCAGGTACCAGGAGGCTATACGCGACGGCGTGGTGGATTCCTATTCGGAAAACACCACCCTTACCAACACTATACGGACCTCTCTGGAGCTTGACACCCTGGTCGGCGCGGAAATAGCGGATTACTGGTTCGACGGCAGATCCCTTCATTACGCGGTGGCGTTGATGGAAAAGGCCAAAGCCTCGGGTGTATACGCGGACATGATCAGGGCCAACCGGGAAGTGATCAGGGGCCTTACCGCCATGACCGATGAGGAAAAGTACACGCTGGACGGCTATGCCCGGTACCGGCTTGCGGCAAACATCGCCGATGTCAACAGTATCTACGCGAACGTCCTTTCCCTTACGGGAAGCGGCGGAACCGGCATTGTTCCGGACGAGCTGGAAAAGGGCGCCGGCTTCCGTCTTGAAGCCGCGAACATCACTAAAAATATTCCCATCGGGGTGCGGGTAGAGAACGACCGTTCAAACCGCATAGCCAGCGCCTTCTCCCAGGCCCTCGGCAGGGCGGGATTCAGAACGGGAACCCGCGATTCCCCCTACGTACTGGATGTAAAAGTTTCCTTCCTGCCGGTGGATCTGCCGAACCAGCCGAATATTTTTGTCCGCTATGTGGTGGACGCAAACCTTACCGACACCGCCTCCGGCAGTATCCTGCTTCCCTACAACATCAACGGGCGCGAAGGGCACCTGAGCGTTTCCGAAGCGGAAAACCGGGCCGCCGCCGCCGCGGAAAGGAAAATCGGGGCTGAGTACGAAGACACCCTTAAAGCCTACCTGGATATGCTCTTGCCGTCCAGGAACTAAGGGGCGGCGGATTCCGGAAGCATGCCCCTTAATGATGAGCATTTCCCAAAAGCTGAAGTTTTGGGAAAGCCTCTGATGCTGCTAACGGTTCAGTTCCGCAAGTTCGGCTTTTACCAGGCCGGCCAGTTCGTCCGCCGCTCCGGCGGCGGCGATAAGGCGGCTTTCCTTTTCCCCCCGGCGTTTTAGTTCCACCCGGGGATCGTTCCCGCCCAGGTTCTTTTCGCTTACCACCACCCGGTAAGGGATCCCGATAAGATCGGCGTCCTTGAACTTGACCCCGGGCCGCTCGTCCCGGTCGTCCACCAGCGTTTCTATCCCCCGCGTTTCAAGCCCGGCGGCAAGGGAATCGGCAAGGGCTTTAACGTTCCCCTCGTATTTGATGGGAACGATGATTACCTGGTAAGGGGCGACGGTCATGGGCCAGATAACGCCGTCGTCATCGTGGTGTTCCTCAATGACGCTGGCCAGGGTACGATCCAGGCCGATACCGTAACAACCCATCGTGGGGATTTGGCTCTTGCCGTCTTCGTCCAGGTAACTTACGTTCATGGACTTGGTGTACTTGTAACCCAGTTTGAATATATGCCCCAGCTCGTTTCCCTTCTTCTCGTAGAGTTCCCCGCCGCAGAGGGGGCAGCGATCCCCGGCCTTGACGGTACGGACATCGCTTAGCATCCAGGCTTCAAAGTCCCTGCCGTAGGCGGCGTGCCGGTAGTGAAGATCCTTGGCCAGAGCCCCGGTTACCGCGTCGTTCATGGCGGTTACCGTATAGTCGGCGATCACCGGAAGGCCCCTAAGGCCCATGGGCCCCACGAAGCCGAGCGGCGCGCCGGTAAGGCGCTCCACGTCCCTGTCGGAGGCAAGCGCCAGCTCCGAGGCTTTGAGCGCCGCGCTAAGTTTTACCTCGTTCACGTCCAGATCCCCCCGGATGGCTACGGCAAAAAACGCCTCGGGGTACACCTCGGGCGCGGCGCTGTCGGAAACGGGCCGGCGGCGTTCCAGCTTTTCACAACCCGGCGCGGCCGAAAGATCCAGTTCCACATTCACCGCCCGGTAGATAAGGGTTTTGATAAAAGCTTTGGCGTCGGTCTTGAGGAAACCGCAGAGTTCCTCAATGGTTTTTACCGCCGGGGTATCGATCTTTTCGATAGGAGGCGTGGAAGCCGCCGCGTTTTTCGCGATATCAACCGAAGGGCGGAGATTAGAGTCCGGTTTGCAGCCCGCCTTTTCCACATTGGCGGCGTAGTCGCAGGATCTGCAGAGAAGCAGGGTATTGTCGCCAATTTCACTCTCCACCATGATCTCTTCGGAACCGCTCCCCCCCATGGCCCCCGAATCGGCCTGGACAGGGATCACCGTAAGATCGCAGCGCTTAAAGATCCTCCGGTACGCCCGGCCCATGGCCTGGTAGGTCTCATCCAGGCTGGCCTCGCTGGTATGGAAAGAATAGGCATCCTTCATCACAAATTCCCGGCCCCGCATAAGCCCGTAGCGGGGGCGTATCTCGTCCCGGTACTTGGTGTTGATCTGGTACAGGGTAAGGGGAAGCTGGCGGTAACTGGAAAGCTCGTCCCGCACCAGGCTGGTAAAAGCCTCCTCCGCCGTTGGGGAAACGACAAATTCCGCCCCCGTCCGGTTCTTAAGCCGCATCAGGGCCTCCCCGTAGGCGTCCCAGCGGCCCGATTCTTTCCAGAGTTCCCCCGGCGTCACCACCGTGGGCTTTATCTCCAGACCGCCGATAGCGTCCATCTCTTCCCGGATAATCCGCTCCACCTTGCGGAAGGATCGGAGCCCCAGGGGCAGGTAGGCGAAAAGGCCGTTGGCAAGCTTGCGGATCATCCCCCCGCGGAACATGAGCCGGTGGCTCGTGATAACCGCGTCGGCGGGAACCTCCCGCAGGGTAGGGATAAAAGTCTGGGAAAATCTCATAGTTTCCCCATTATAGTGAAAGGCTTGAAACCATGCTATACACACCGAAAGCCGTATTGTAAATGACAAGCCCGGCTAGTATAATCTGCTTGAGGTTTGCCAAGATGGCTCAGTCGGTAGAGCGGCGCACTCGTAATGCGCAGGTCCCGGGTTCGATTCCCGGTCTTGGCTTGGAAAAAAACCCCAGCCGGTTGAAGCGGGAATCGAAGGGCTAAGCCCGCCGGCCAAAGGGAGGAAAAGGCGCCAGGACGGCGCCGGAAGGGCTGGGCCCCGGCCCGGAAGCCCGAGGCAGGAAGCCGAGGGCCGGAGGGCGGTTCCCGGTCTTGGCTGAGAAAAACCCCGGAAAGAGGTTTGTTTATGGAAAAAGTGATAAGTCTGTTACTGATTGCCGTTATGCTTGCCGGGTGCCAGACTACAACCAAAGTGAATATCAATACCAATGTACCTGACGCTTCAGTCACGGTGGACGGCCGGCTCATTGGCAATACCCCGCTGCAAAAGGTAAAGATCAAAAATTCGAGCGGCAAGAGCTACCGGATAATCATTGAAAAAGAGGGCTATGAAACTTTCCGGGGGGCCTTGGCCACGGAAATAAAATCCGCCAACGCTGTCGCCATAGGAGTCGGTTACGTTTTTTCCTGGCTCCTGCTGCCCATGTTCCTGTGGATTAACGCGTTGTGGATAGAAGGCCCTCAGCCGAATCAGTATTTCATATTAGAAGAGGCGGCGCAGACTGATTAAGGGCTGAGGGAAGCCATAACGGATCTGATGAAGTGTTGCTGGAAGATATCTTCGGCAATCCGCCGCCTGATCGGTTCAAGCGGGCAGCAGGCCACATAGACGGTGCTTATTCGATACTCTTGGGAATAGCCGCCAATAAGTCTATCGCCTCGGGTTTGCCTGTCAAAATAAAGGATCTGGCAGTCTTCTAAGTTCATAAGGTTCAATAGAGTTGTTTAAAAACTTCAGTTTTTAAACAACTTCCGCTAAAAAACGGCAAAATGCGGAGCATTTTGCAAGGACTTGTGAGATAACCAACCGGGTTATTGAACAAGTCAAATTTCTATTTTTTGGGCAAAGTTACTCTGTTTTTCCATCAGAAATCTTTTTCCCTTCCCGGTAGACGGCTTCAATTTCGAGAGCTTTCACCGGGGAGGAATGGCGGAAGAAGACAAGATCCGCCGGATCCCCTGCCTCAAGCATGGGAGTCTGGATGTTTAACAATTTTGCAGGATTCTGAGTGCAGAGCCGTATAGCCTCTCCCAGGGAAACCCCTGCGGCTTTCATAAAGACAGGTATATCCCAGTCCAGAAGATGAGCCGCCCCGGCGAGGATGGTGGTACCTGGCAGCCCCAGATGGCCGTCAGGAAAAACTTCCACATCAATATTGGCGGATTTGTAAAGCCCCGGTTTGTATCCGCCACAGAGGGAAACATCGCTTACCAGGATAATACGATTGCGTCCCTTGGCCCGGTAAAAAACCTTGAGTACCGATTCCGGCAGGTGGAATCCATCGGAAATTACACCGGCGCATAATTCATCAATAGCAAGTTGTTCCCAAATCCAGTTTTTAAGCCGGGGTACCATGAGGGCACTGCCGTTTCCCAAATGAGTGGAGAATTTTGCCCCGGCATCAACCGCCCGGCGTATGGTTTCCGGATCCGCCGCGCAATGACCAATAGCGGGTATTACCCCCTCGGCAGCCAGTTTTTCGATAAACCGAATGGCGCCTTTCCGTTCCGGCGCCAGAGTTACTATTTTAATGAGCCCCTTTGCGGCGGCCTGCCATTCTTGAAATTCTCCCCAATCAGGATCCCTGACGTAAGAACGATCATGAGCGCCCCGGGGGCCGTCCTCGCCGGAAATAAAAGGCCCTTCAATATGAATTCCTGGTACGGCGTAAGAAAAATCACGATCCTTTTCCCGAAGTTCCGCAAGAATCTTTAAATTCCTGATTATAACCTCTGCAGGACTGGTACAAATAGTAGGTATATGACGGGTTGTTCCTGATTTTGCGAGATGTCCGGTTATCGCCTTCGCGTGGGTAATGTCAAAATTTGGCAGATTGTATTCGCTGCCTAAAAAACCGTTTACCTGGATGTCCAAAAAACCCGGAGAAACCCAAGGCAGATCCGCATCTTCACCAACCTCTTCAACCTGCGTAAGCCGGCCGCCATCCCACCGGATTTCTACAGGCTTCCCGGTAAAAACAGATCTGCCTTTCATTGGTTTGATTTCAACAAGCCGGGATCTGTTTTGGACACCGAATCCTTATCCGCAAAAAGCCGGAAATCAGGATGTGTCTTCAAAATGGTGGCCGGTATCATAGGCGTGCTCTCTCCGGCTGTTAAGGTCTTGCAAATCGCGTCAGCCTTGACCGCATAAGGAACCGCCGAGATGACATGTTTACACTTCATAATTTGCGGGACGGTCATGCTCACAGCCTGCCGGGGCACGTCATCAAGTGTTTTAAACCAGCCTTCACCCATCTGCTGACGCCGGCAGGCCTCGTCAAGGTTCACTATTTTATAACTTGCCTCTTCCTTAAATACCGCGGGGGGATCATTAAAGGCAATATGCCCGTTCTCTCCTATTCCGATGAGCCCCGCATCTATCGGCGCCGCATTTATTTCCTCAGTCAATTTCGCTATGATTTTTTCGGCCCCCCCGGACATATCGACAAAGTGGAAGGCCTTTAAACCCCTGATCTTATCGACAAAACGTTCTCTAAGGTACTTTACAAAACTGGCGGGGTGATTCTCGTCCAGCCCTATGTATTCGTCCAGATGAAAGGCTTCCACTTTAGACCAGTCGATATCCATCTTTACCAATGCCTCAAGGGTGGTAAACTGGGAAGCTCCGGTCGAAAGGACTATACGCGCCTGCCCTGACGCAGTAATAGCTTCACGGATAAAATCCGCAACACAATTAGCCGCCTTTTCACCCAGTTCATAAGGGTTTTGTGACACATCAATTTTCATAATTACCTGTCTTGGGCAAAAGCAAGTTTCAGCGGGACGAACCCGAAGGCATAATGGAAGATCCCCGCAGGGATTTCCAAAACAGCTCGCCCCTCTCCATATGTTATTAACACCGTTTTCCCCGGAAGTCAATAGACTTGTTCAAGAACCCGGTCGGTTTAGGACAAATTAGCGGCAATTCAGCCGCACCGTGAATATTTCACCAAAATAGCACAGAACCGTCGTCAGTCCATGTGGAACATCTCTGCCAGCGGATCGCTTACGGGGGATTCGTCGGGGTTGGTGTCCATAATGTCCTTCATCATGTGCCACCATTTTTTCACGATTTCTTTCCCGGGGAGATCCCCGTCAGTGGCGTCATCGGCAAGGTGCTGGAAGGCGAAGAGGGTATTGGTCTTCCTGTCCAGGTAAATCGAGTAAGCGGAAACCCCGGCCTTGCGGAGTTCCGCCTTTAGTTCCGGCCAGATAGCGTCGTGCCGTTTTTTATACTCCTCCTCGCAGCCCGGTTTCAGTCTCATGGCAAAGGCGTTCCGTTTCATAAGTTCCTCCTCAAAAGATCGCCGATCAAGGCCCTTCCAAAACAGGCGGGTTTTGGAACAAGCTCAGAATAAGGGATAAATCGCGCTCTGGGTAGCCTCGCGGCGCGGCATCGAAAAAGCGGCCGGAAAGAACGGTTCCCGAAACCGGAATTTTGGGAAGGTGCGGAAAAAATTCCGGGCGGGGACGGCCGCGCCGGAGGAAGGTCTAACGCAAGCAATGCGCCGGCTTGACGTTTTTGTGCTATTTACCACAATTAATTCCCGGTATATAATCCCGGCAGACTATATCATTCCTCAAACAGAGAGGCCTTGATTAATGTACCAGCTTGATTCAAGGAAATACTGGTCAGACGCGAATGTGCCGATACAGTTTGAATTCAGGAACCCCCAGTCTCCCTTTCCCCTGCATGTTCATGACTTTCACGAGCTGGTTCTTGTTTATTCCGGGAAAGCCACCCATCTTACGGTTAACGGGGATTACGATGTCCAGAGCGGGGATTTCATAAACATCAAGCTCGGTCAGGCCCACGGTTACAAGAATGTCCGGAACCTTGTTCTGATGAACATCCTCGTCAAATCCTCGTTCTTTGCGAAAGACCATTCCGGTATATATTCGCTTCCCGCTTATGGGGCATTGTTCAGCCAGGAACCGGAAGACGATACGGGAAGGCTCCCCGTTACCCATTTCAGGCTGGACTACGAGGTGTTCAGCAGGGTCAAAAACCTGATAGAGGCCGCCCGGGCTGAACTGACGGGACATTCCGAAGGGTACCGGGCCATGGTTAACAGTTTCATGCAGGAACTTATCGTGCTCCTCATCAGGAGTTACAGGGAGAGAGCGTGCTCCCCCTCGGGTTTTGCGGATAATGTTACGAACCTTATCAACTATGTAAAAGGCAACTACCGATCCCAGCTGAACATGAATGTCCTTATCGGTATGTCCGGTATGTCCGAAAGCCGTATTTTGCGGAGCTTCAAGCAGTACCTGGGCTGCTCCCCGTTCCAGTATATCAACCGGCTCCGCCTGTCCGCGGCGACCGACGCCCTCATCCAAACCGATAAATCCATCACCGAAATAGCGCTGGATCTGGGATTCAACGACAGTAACTACTTTACCCGTTCATTCCGGAAGCACCTGGGGCTTTCCCCCCGGGAATACCGGTATAAATATTTGAAGGAGAATCTTTTATAACCGAGCTTGTTCCAAAACCCGGCCGGTTTTGAAACCGGGCCAGCCCGGGAAGCCGCCTGGTTCCCGGACGAGTCCCGCAAAATGCGCCGCGTTTTGCCATTTTTCAGCGCTTGTTGTTCGGAAATTGAAGTTTCCGGACAACTCTGATATAAGGGGAAATATGTCAAATTATTATCTGGCGATTGATCTGGGCGCCTCGGGCGGAAGGCATATCCTGGGGCATACGGAGGATGGAAAGCTCATCCTGGAAGAGGTTCACCGTTTTTCCAACGCCCCCCTGCGGCAGGGGGGCGCGCTGGTTTGGGATGACGAGCGGATATTCGGGGAAATCGCCGCGGGGATCGCGAAATGCGGGGCCCTCGGCAGGATCCCTCATTCAGTAGCCATCGACACCTGGGGGGTGGATTACGCCCTGATAGACAAAAAGGGGGAACCGGTAAAACCGGTGTACTCTTACCGGGACTCCCGGACGGCGCCCTTCTTAAACACCCGTCCCTCTTTTGAGGAACTCTACGCGGTTACGGGTACGGCCGCCCAGCCTTTCAATACGGTGTACCAGCTTCTGGCGGACAAGGCCGCCGGACGGCTGGAAGGGGCGGAGGATATGCTGTTCCTGCCGGAGTATTTTTCCCTGCGCCTTACGGGGAACCTGGGGGGGAAGCTGTTCAGCGAGTATACCATCGCTTCCACCACCGGGCTCTTGGACGCCCGGCGGCGTTCCTGGGCGGAGGGGATTATCGGGGATCTGGGCCTGCCGCAGAGGCTCTTTAAGCCCGTAAAGATCCCCCCCTACGAAGCGGGAATGCTGGGGGATGCCCTGCGGCGGCAGGCGGGCTTCGATACCAGGGTGGTGATGGTGGGGAGCCACGACACCGCTTCCGCGGTGGGAACGGTGGAGTCTGACGCCCTCTACATCAGCTCCGGCACCTGGAGCCTCCTGGGGATCCAGGGGGAACCGATCCTCAGCGCCGAGGCCCGGGATGCCGGCTACACCAACGAGGGAACCCTTACGGGAAAGATCCGTTTCCTCAAAAACATCATGGGCCTCTGGATCCTCCAGCAGATACGCCACGAGCTGGGAGACGCCCACAGCTTTGCCCAATTGGAGGAAGAGGCCCGCAAAGCCGGGGAAAAGGCCGGGGGAGCGCAGACGGACTGGTTCATAGACGTAAACCTGCCCCAGTTTATGAACCCTCCGTCCATGATCGAGGCGGTAAAGGCTGAATATTCCCGCAACGGCCAGCGGGTTCCCGAAACCCCGGGGGAGCTGGCCTTCTGCGTGTACTCCAGCCTTGCCCAGTGTTACCGCCAGGCTATCCGGGATTTGGAAGGCCTTACCGGAAAAACCTACGCCGCCATCTCGGTAATCGGCGGGGGCAGCAGGGATGCTTACCTTAACTCCCTTACTGCCGCCCGCACGGGTAAGCGGGTCTATGCGGGCCCGGCGGAGGCTACGGCGGTGGGAAACCTGCTTACCCAGATGAAGCTGGCCGGAGATCCGGCGGTGGAGCAAGGGTTTCCCCCCCTGGTAAAACGGTCTTTTGATGTAAAAGAGTGCCTTTTTTAAAATCGCCGCAGGAGCGCTGGCACGATACAGCGCGGAGGACGGGGCCAGCGGAAAAGGGGCTTACCTGTCCGCCAGGTTTTGGATGATCCCGGCGGGAAGGCCGGTGATTTTTTGGACAAATTCCGGCGAAACGCCCTCCCGTAGGGCGTTTTTGGCGACTTCCTCCCGGCC
>JAIRRU010000075.1 GCA_031255815.1 Treponema sp.
GGGCTTATCTTCTTAATCTCCCCGTCCCAGAGCAGGCAGAGTTCAAAGAGCCGTTCCTGCGTAAATTTCAGGTAATCCTTATAGGAAGGGTCGGACAGGGCCAGGACCTTGGGAAGTTCCCTTCCGGTCTTTTCCCGGAAGAGCCTTTTGCAGTTTTCGCAGTGGCAGAGCCCCGACCCGGCCCAGCGGTTGGCGAAGATGCCGTCCGCTCCGTAGCGGGAGACAATTTCCCTGTTTACCTCTGTCATAAAATCGAAGTTGTAAGGCCCCAAGGCGCAGGTAACCCAGGCATGATCCTTAGACCAGTGGGGCCGGAAGGAACCCTCCGGGCTAACTGCCAGCCATTCGGGGCGGGCCTTTTTCTGCTCGTCATGCACCGCGTGGGGATCGGTGCGCACGATAAGGGCCATACCCATCCTGCGGCAGCCTTCTGCCAGGTGTCCGAACACGTCGTTAGTATCGCTCACCTTGGGGCTTACGTACTGGAGGGGGATCTTCGAGGGATGGTAGGCAATGTAGCCGCCGGTACTGATCACCGCCCCCTGGGCCTTGATATCTTTAAAAAACTTCAGCCACATGCCCGGATCGAAGCTTCCCGGATCGTCGTCGGTTAAGGTAAGCTGGGCCCAGCGCATGGGTTTCTCGAACCAGCCCCGGGGGGTATAGCCGGAAAAGTTAAACATAGGATATCCTTTTAGAAAGAGTTTGTTTCACCGGAAACGGCGTTTCCCCGCCGGCCGGGTTTTGGAACAGGTTCAATAGTAATGCAGAATTGACGCTGAAGGAACCGTCCCCCGGGCCGGGTACGGTTTTCCGGAAAGGCCCCGCTGCCGCCCCCGAAGGGGATTTCCGGTACGGCCGCCGGGGCCCTGGAAGGACAGCGCGTCTCTTACCAAAAAGGAGGATCCGCCATGTTAAATCGCTTTCGTTTCCGCGACAGCCGGGACTGGTTCAATGAACAGCGTTTCGGAATGTTCATCCACTGGGGCCTTTACGCCATACCCGCCTGGCACGAGCAGATAGAATGGCGGGGCCGGATGCCGCGTAAAGAATACGAATCCCTTATCCATCAGTTTAACCCGGTTAAATTCGACCCCGGCCAGTGGCTCGATCTGGCAAAGAGCGCGGGCATGGAATTTGTTACCCTTACCTCCAAGCATCACGACGGCTTCTGTATGTTTGACACCAAATATACGGATTTTAACATTATGAATACCCCCTACAAAAAGGACATCGTAAAGATGCTTGCCGGGGCGGCGGAACGGCAGGGCATGAAAATGGGGATCTACTATTCCATTCCTGACTGGAACCATAAAAACTACCCCAACCAGGCGCGGCATCATGAAATGTGGGGAATGCGCCGGGGCGACGAGCCCGATTACGACAAATATTTTGAATTCATGGAGAACCAGGTTCTTGAACTTTGCACCAATTACGGGGAACTGGGCCTGTTCTTCTGGGATGTCAATACGGCAGGATACAACAACCGCGCTTTCAACGACCGGATCCGCGGGCTTCAGCCTTCCCTGGTGATAAATGACCGGGGGCCGGACAACGGGGATTTTGCGACCCCCGAGCGGACTGTTCCGGAGGGGAGGGAGTTTTCCCGCCCTGTGCTGGCGGTTCAGTCCCTTGGCCGGGAAAGCTGGGGCTACAAGACCGATGAGGATTACTACAACCCCAAATTCATCATGCAGAGTATCGATAAGATCCTTGCCATGGGGGGGAACTACATGCTCAACGTCGGGCCCAGGGCCGACGGAACGATTGACGAACGGGATACGGCGTCCCTCAGCCGGATCGGCAAATGGTACAACAAAGTTAAGGAGGCTTTTGCCCCCGATACGTACCCTGCCACCAGCATGATTACCGACAACTCCCGGGATACCGCCATGAAGGACAACGTGCTTCTTACCCGCAGGCAAAACACCGTCTATGTCCACGCTTACGAGGATCTGGCGACCAACTCCGTTTCCCTTAAACCCTTTACGGCCAACCCGCTCAAGGCCACCCTCCTCAACAACGGCGCCCCGGTGGAGACCCTGGTCAATAAGACCCCCGGTTACCATCAGGAAGACCGGGCCTTCCTGCGGCTCCGCAATCTTCCCACCGCCGCCATTCCGGATGAACCTTTGGTGATAAAGCTGGAGTTTGATTCGTCCATCTGTGAGTAAGGCTTAAAAACACCGCGCAGGCCGCGAAAAAACGCCTTTTAGCCTAAGCAAAGTATCGGCAGGGCTTTCAAAGGGGCGGGACTTGAACTAGAATAAGAGCGGGTCTTTCGATCTTGTTCCGAAAACCGGATTTTTGGAACAGCCGCTTTTCAAAACCGGAAGGAGCTGCGGGTGGTAATAGTCGATGTTCTTCTGCGCGTTACGGGGGGAATCTGCCTTTTCCTTTACGGGATGAAGGTGCTGAGCGACGGTATCCAGCAGGCCGCCGGCAACCGGATGCAGCGGGCCCTGAATTTTATGACCAGGAACCGCTTTGTTGGGGTTCTGACCGGGCTGACGATCACCGCGATTATCCAGTCCTCCTCGGCGGTGTCGGTGATGCTGGTCTCCTTCGTCAACGCCGGACTTCTCAACCTGACCCAGGCCATCGGGGTGATCATGGGGGCCAACATCGGTACCACCACCACCGCCTGGATCGTGTCCCTTATCGGTTTCGAATTCGATGTCTCCGCCTTTGCCCTGCCCTCGGTGGGGATCGGCTTCATCATGCAGGCGATTAAATGGAAACACCGGGCTCTGGGCGAAGTTTTTATGGGCTTCGGTTTCCTCTTTCTCGGCCTCCGTTTCCTTACCGATTCGCTTCCCACGCTGAATTCTTCCCAGATGGAATTTGTCCGTGCTTTCTCCGGCGGGGATCATGTTTCTACCCTTATCGGCCTTGGCATCGGCGTCGGCATTACTTTGCTGATGCATTCCTCCTCCGCCTCCATCACCCTGATTATCACCCTGGCAATGGGCGCCATGATCAGTTTCGAATTCGCCGCCGCCATGATCCTGGGCGCCAACATCGGCACCACCGTTGACGCGATCATGGCGGCGGTCGGCGCCAAAGCGGCGGCGAAACAGACCGCCCTGGTACATTTACTGTTCAACGTGGTGGGGAGCGTTGTCGCCCTGATCTTCTTCAAACCGCTGACAGCCCTGGTGGATACCATTACCCCCGGTTCCCCCGGCGGATCGGGGGTCGCCGCCCACCTTGCCATGTTTCACACGATCTTTAACCTGCTGGGAACCCTTATCTTTCTGCCCTTTGTAAAACAGTTCGCCCGTCTGGTTACCTTTATTATCAGGGACAGGGAGGAGCCTTCCGAGGCGGAGCCCCGGATTTACCGCCTGGAACAGCTCCCCGGCATGACGCGGAACACCCCGGAACTCAACATTATCAGGGCGGAAAAGGAAATCCGCGACATGGCCGGGCTTGCCTCCCGGATGTTTTCCGCGGTCGGTTCCGCTTTCATAAGCCTGCCCCTGGCGGAGAACCGGGAGGCTGAGACCGAGGCCCTGCTAAAGAAGATGAGGGAACAGGAGGAATACGTTGACCAGATGCGGGTGGAGCTTACCAGCTTTCTTATTGAATGTACCCGCCCGCAGTTAAACTACCAATCGGAAAAGAAGATCTACCAGCTGCTGCGGGTAATCTCCGATCTTGAGGATATAACCGACAACTGCTACAGCGCCGCCCTGCTCCTTGAGCGGAGCGTGAAGAAAGATCTGTTCTTTAAGCACAAGGAAATGCAAGCCCTTTCCCCCTACGTGCGCCAGGTTGAGGAGTTCCTTTTCTTCGTGCGGGAACACCTTGGCCGCACGATTACCGCGGAACAGGCTTCCTACGCCGAAAATCTGGAAAACGCCGTCAATAAATCCCGGAACAAGCTGCGGAAGCTGGGGCGCAAGCGGATAGAGGCCGGGAAGGATGTAAGAACGGAACTCCTCTTTATCGATCTGGTCCGCCGCATCGAAAAGGTGGGGGATTACTGCTACAATATCGCCGGAACCCTGCGCCGGCAGCAGGGCTGATTCGGTTTTTCAAGAACTTCCCCGAAGGATCCGGCGGGAATATCCTGGAGCGCTAAAACTTACCAACCAGGGGGGTTATGCGTGAACGCCGCTTACAGAAACAGCCCGCTGCCGCTTATCCCCCCCTCTGATTCAAGGAAATTGAGATGAAGTATCGGGGTTTTCAACGTAAAAGGTCGTGAGGTTCGCGGCTATCCCTTCATCCGTACTTTTAGCCTAAACAGCCTGCCAGGAGGCTTGCAGCGGCTAAGGGGGCCGATGGCGGAGGACGCTATATGTGGGGTTAGGTGTAATCCCCGGCACTACGCGAATTTGGCGGCCGGCAGCCCTGCAAACCGGGTAGCGCTTTTCTTCATAAAAAATCGCTTTTCTTTATAGTTTCCCGTTAAAAACCGTGGTTCAATGTTCCCATGGTAAGGCGGAACATTTTAAAGCGCTATTGGCCCCTCTACGTGATGTTCG
>JAIRRU010000079.1 GCA_031255815.1 Treponema sp.
AAAACCATACTGAAAATTCAGGTAAAAAATTAGCTATGGAAGCAAGGGTTCGTGTGGTTCGTGTGAAAACAGACGCATAATACCGGGCAAAACCCCGGAAATCGAAGCACAGCGCGCCCGGTTCGGGTGGTTCGTGGTAAAAAAAGCCTATCCTGCCTGCCGGGCAGTTCTTGGTTTGCCACGAACCTCACGAACGCCACGAACTTTTACTCCGATAGCCGTGACTTTTTGCCTGGCTCCTGCCTGGCTCCAGTTTGGCTCCTGCCAAGATTTCCGGTGTCCGGGAAGTCTGGGCTTTTCCCGCGGCGGGTTTTATGCTAGGATACGGTTCACGGCGCCGGGCGCCGGTAAAGGGCCCTGTAGCTCAATGGATAGAGCAACTCCCTCCTAAGGAGTAGGTTGACGGTTCGATTCCGCCTAGGGTCATCAAGAGGTTCCTCCCGGGGCTTGGCCGGGCAAACGGGGCGCCTGTTTCGCCGGAAACGGGGAAACGGGGGAACGCGGTTCCGCGCCAGGCGGGTTTTGGGCGGGTTCGGGTATCGAACCTTTCGGCGCGAATAAATGCCGTTTCCTGTTGCCTTTTTTCCGCCGAGTTGTTATCTTTTTAGTTAACGACCAGTCGTTAACCAGGAGGCTGATGAGGCTCGAAGTACGGCAAAAAGCGTAGAGGGGCGCTGTTTTCCGAACAACAAGCGCTTAAAATTTTTAGTATCCGGGAGGCGGGCCGGGCTTCAAGCCGCGGGATTTTGCCGGAATAGGGGGAGAGGGCAGTAACAGGGATGACCAGCGCGGACATTATTCAGGCGGCTTTTAAAGCGTGGGGCCGCGAGCTGTACCGGAATACCAGCCTCTCCCAGGTAAGCCGGGAGCTGGGCGTCAGCAAGCCTGCCCTGTACCGGCATTTCCGGAACAAACAGGCCCTTTTGGACGCCATGTACGAAAGCTTCTTTGACGATTACGCCGCTTTTATCCGGCCTTACCATGAGAAAGCTTTCAATACCGCCTCCTATCACGAGTCCCTGTGCGCCATTACCCAGGCAATGATGAAGTACTACGCCAAAAACGGCTACGCCTTCCTCTTTTCCCTGATCAATGTCTGGGGGAACAGCCGGGTAAGAAACATGAAGGAACCCCTCCTAAAACGGGGGGTAGACATGGGTTTTTTTAGCCGTCCCGCCGGAAAATGGGAGGGAAGGGGGGGGGGGGCTCCCCTCTGGCTCTTTGCCGTCGCTACCCTGGTTCTTGCCATGGCGCATTTCCACCGCAGGGCCTGTATGACTGGCGAAGCCCCCCCGGACGCCCTCGTTGACCAGGTTACCGCATCGGTAAGCCGCGTGGTTTCCGGGGGGCTGAATTTTGATCGCGCCGCGCTGGAGGATATAGACTATGAGGAGTTGGAAAGCGGTGTCGCCAGGGCGATTCACCAGGTTGAGGAAGATCCCCTGCTGCGGGGAGTGGCGGAGGCGGTTGCCCGGGCGGGGCCCTGGAACGCCTCCATGGAGATGGTGGCCCGCCACTCCGGCCTTTCCAAAAGCGGCCTCTACGCCCATTTCAAGAGCAAGGAGGAGATGATGGCCCGGCTCTTTTTCACCGAATTCAACCGGATTGGGGATTTTGCCTTGAAGAACCAGCGGGATTCGGCGAAGCCGGGGGAGCGGCTTTACCTGGGCGTCTTTTCCATCGCCGTTTACTTCCGGTCCCGGCCGAACATCCTTTTGGCCATGGATTGGCTGCGGACCCGCCGGATAGACCCGAAGAAATTTGATTTGCCCCGCCAGGAGAGCCCGGTCTTTCAGGATTTCCGCTTTCCCGCCGATTACGGGATACTTCCGGGGGACGACGGGTTTTGGATTTCCCAATGGATCTTCTTTCTTGTCCTGACGGTGCTGACGCAGGGCGGTTTCAAGGAAAGCGGGTCTTTATTCAGCCAGTGGAAACCGGATGCCCGCGCTTTTCCCCAGGAGAATCTCGCCCGGATACCGAATGAAAGTTTTAGGGATTTGTATCGTTTTATCGCTTCCGGTGTTAAAGGATTTTGTACATGAGAAACCTGCATCAAATGTCAAGTAAAGACAGAAAACGGCGGAAGGCCGTAAAAAACGGAAAGCCCCGCGGGGGAGGGATCTTTCCTCCGGCCCTGCTCTGCGCCGCCGCGCTGGCCCTCTGCGCCCCCGGCCTCCTGGGGGCCCAGCAGAACGGCGGGCAAGACGCGGGGCAGAACGCGGGGCAAGAGGCCCGGGCCGCCGCCCTGCCGCCGGAGGGCGCGGCCGGGGAGGCGGGGAAAAAACGGCTTACCGTGGACGAAGCGGTGTCCGCCGCCCTGAAAAACAACCTGAGGCTCCAGTCCGACGCCCTGAGCCTGGACACGAAGAAACGGAAGAGCGATCTGGTGTGGAACCAGTTCCTGCCGGATCTTTCGGCCCGGGGAACCCTGGCGCGGCAGAACGAGGAGCCCAAGGGCACCGTCATGGGCCCGGTTACCCTGCCCGCTTCCCCCCAGTGGTCCATGAACGCCGGTTTTTCCGCTTCCCTTACCCTCAGCGCCGCCCTGGGCTCGGGGATCCAGGCTATCAGGAGGGATTACCAGACGGGCCTCCTGAGCTACGACAAGGCGAAGATCCAGATGGAGCGGGACGTGCGGAAATCCTACAACCAGATGCTCCTGCTGGAGGAAAGCATCAGGGTAAGGCAGGACAGCCTTACCGCGGCGGAACGGCAGGTTGCCGCGGCCCAGGCCAACTACAATTCCGGCCTGAGCCCCCAGCTTACCCTGCTCCAGGCCCAGGTTAACCGGGACAACCTGAGACCCGACATCGAGGAGATGGAAAACCAGTACAAAATGGCCATGGCGAACTTCGCCGTAAGCCTGGGCCTTCCCTACGACACCCAGTTCGAGCTGGTACCGGCGGAAGGGGATACCGGTTTCGTCCCCCTGGACACGAAAGAACTGATCTCCGGCGCGTCCCGGAATAAGCCGGATATTCTGGAACTCAAGGCGAACATTCTCTACCTGCAGAGCGCCCGGAGCGCCCAGTCCCTCCAGTCCCGCACCCCCTACCTCAACTTTAGCTGGAGCCTTAGCCCCAGCTTCGGCGGAGACCCTTTCAAGGACAGTTGGGGGGACAAGGACAACTGGACGGATAGGGGTACTTTCTCCATCACCCTGGGCTGGCAGAGCCTGAACGGCCTCTTCCCCTTCACCAAAGAGGGGCAGGCCCTCAAGGATCTGGACAACCAGATCCGCGGCGCCAATATCGGCCTTACCCAGATGATCCAGGGCACGGAACTGGAGATATACAACACCGTGCTCTCCCTGGAGAAAACCCAGAGTTCCATAGAAGCCCGGAACCGTACCGTGGAACTGGCGGAACGCTCCTACCGATCCACCGAAGAAGCCTACCGGGCCGGGCTCCAGGATTTTAACTCGGTGCAGAACGCGGAGGAAGCGCTGCGCCAGGCCAGGATAGGGGTTGTGCAGCAGCACTTCAATTACCTTAACGGTTTGATAGATCTTGAGTACGCTATTGGGGTCCCCTTCGGCGCCCTGAGCGCAGCGGCACAAAAAAGGGAGGACGCGAAATGAGAAAGAGAAACTCCGCGCGGAGAGGGGCGGTTCTCGCCCTCTTCGCGGCCCTGGCCCTTGGGGGCTGTGAACAGATAAGGGCTTTCCGGGAACGGATGGCCCAGTCCGGCCCGGAAGGCCCGGGAGGCGGCCCGCCGGCGGCGCCGGTCTTCGCGGTAAACACCGCCAGCGTAGTCCAGGGCCAGATACAGGACTACCTGGCCCTCTCCGGGGATATCGTAGCCGGGTCTACGGTAGACACCTACTCGGACGCGGCCGGCAAGGTAACCCGGCTTTACGTCTCCATAGGCAGCCAGGTAAACAGAGGCGATCCCATCGCGGCGGTCGATCCTTCCAGGCCGGGAATGGAATACGTGGCCAATGTGGTAAGGGCCCCCATCAGCGGAACCGTGGTGGCCCTCCCCGCTCAAGTGGGAATGACCATCAGCCAGCAGCTGTCCCTGGCCCGGATCGCCGGAGGCAGCGCCCTGGAGATAAAACTCTTCGTGGCCGAACGCTTCATCTCGAAAATGGCCCTGGGGCTCCCCTGCGAGATCAGCCTGGACGCCTGGCCCGGCGAGGTATTCCGGGGCATGGTGAGCAAAGTGGCCCCCACGGTGGATCCCTCTTCCCGAACCATGGAGGTACGGGTCAACGTGGATAACCCCGGTTCCCGGCTCAAGGCGGGTATGTTCGCCAAGGTGCGGATCATTACCGAACAGAAAGAAAACATCGTAAAAATTCCCTCCGGCGCCATGATCCAGCGTTTCGGCGAAAATTACGTCTTTGTGGCCGAGCCGGACGGCGGGGAAGGCTACGTGGCCCGGCGGAAGACCATTACCCCGGGCATACTGGTGGACGGGGTGCTGGAAGTCCGGGACGGGCTTTCCTCCCGGGACGAGATCATCGTCCGGGGCCAGACCCTGCTGGTCGACGGCGTAAAAATAAACATTATTGACCGAGTTGCGCCCCTGGGCGTGAATTCAAGAGGAGGAACCATGAGTTTTACCAAAACGGTAGTATCCCGCCCTACCACGATTTTTATCATCTTCGCCCTCCTCCTCATGCTGGGGGCTTTCGCCTTCGTAAACCTTCCCCTGGATCTCTTTCCGGAGATCAACCCCCCCTACCTGGTGGTGCAGACCTCTTACTCCGGCGCAGGGCCCGAGGAAGTGGAGCGTTCGGTAACCCGGATACTGGAAGCCGCCCTCTCCAGCGTTTCGAGCCTGGAAACGATAACTTCCACATCGTCCAAGGGCTCAAGCATGGTTATCATGGAGTTCGCCTACGGCACGGATCTGGTGGACGCTTCCAATATGGTGCGGGACGCCCTGGAGCGCATCCGCAGGTATCTGCCCAGCAATGCGGAAGCCCCCATGATCTTCAGGTTCGATCCCTCCATGATCCCCATCATGGGCCTGATGGTTACGGGAAACCGCTCGCCGGAAGAACTGCGGGAAATCACCAACGATACTATCGTGCCCCGGATGGAGCAGACCCCCGGCGTCGCCACCGCTTCGGTCATGGGGGGCCGGGAAAAGATCATCCGGGTGGAGATTCCCCAGAGCCGCCTTGAAGCCTACGGCCTTACGGTAACCCAGATACAGCAGATGCTGGCGAGCCAGAACCAGCAGGTTGCGGCGGGCACCATTACCGAAGGGGGTCTTTCCTACATCCTCACCACCATGGGGGAATACACTTCCCTCGACGAGATCCGCAACACCGTTATCTCCTACACGGGGGGCGGGGGAAGCATGGGGGAGCCGGAGCTTCCCCGGCAGATATACCTGCGGGATATTGCCGACGTGTTCGAGGGCTACAGGGACGAAACCAGCACGGTCTATGTGAACGGCCAGTCGGCGGTGATGATGTCGGTGCAGAAACAGAGCGGCAAGAACTCGGTGCAGACCGCAAAGGAACTGCGCGTGCGCCTTGAGCGGATAGCCCGGGAGATTCCCCAAGACATAAAAATTACCGAACTCTACAACACCACCGACCAGATTGAAAGTTCCATCAACCAGGTAGGGTCAAGCGCCCTGTCCGGCGCGGTACTCGCGGTAGTTATCCTGTTTGTCTTCCTCCGCTCGGTGAAGCCGACACTGATCATCGGCGTTAGTATCCCTGTTTCCATTGTTATTACCCTTATGCTGATGTATTTCGCCGGCCTTACCCTCAACCTTATGACTCTGGCGGGGCTCGTCCTGGGGGTGGGCATGCTGGTGGATAACTCCATCGTTATCCTGGAGAACATCTACCACTACCGGGAAAAAGGCGCCAAACTCGCCACCGCTTCGGTTATCGGTACCCAGGAGATGATCGTCGCCATCGCGGCCTCCACGCTTACCACCATCTGCGTATTCGCCCCGCTGGTGATGTTCCAGGGCCTCCTCGAAATGGCGGGGGAGATGTTCGCGGGCCTGGCCTTTACGGTGGTCATCTCCCTTACCTCCTCCCTCTTTGTCGCCACCTTCCTGGTGCCCGTTCTCTCGAGCCACTATTTCCCCCTGGTTACCCGGAAACAGAAGCCCCTGGCCGGCTTTCTCGCCCCCATAGACGGGGTTTTTCAGCGCTTCTTCACCGGGCTCGACGATATTTACCGGAAGGCGGTTGACCGGGTGCTGCGCCACAAGGCCGTTACCATCTGCCTCCTCCTGGTGCTTTTCGCGGCCTCCATCGTAATGATCCCCCTCATCGGCTGGGTCTTTATGCCGGCGCAGGATCAGGACAATGTTACGGTAAATGTTACCCTGCCCATGGGAACTCCCCTGGCCGAAACCGAAGCCACCCTGCGGCAGATCGAGACCATCGTGAGGCAGGAGATACAGGGTTACGAGCAGATCGTCCTGAGCTCCGGGGGCGGCGGCATGTTCGGCGGCGGGGGCAGCAATACCGGCTCCCTCAGGATCAGCCTGCCCGAATTCGCCAAGCGCATCGACTCCGCCGACGATATCAAGACCAAGATGCGGGCCCACTTTAACGAGTTCCCCGGGGTCGTTATTTCCTTCGGCGGCGGCGGAATGATGATGGGCAATAACCCTATTGACGTGGTTATCCGTACCGACGACCTGATAAAAGGCAAGGCTACAGCGGAGCGCATCGCCGCCTTAATCGAGGAGCGGATACCCGAAGCCACCGAACCCCAGGTGGATCTGAGAGACGGCCTTCCCCAGATCGAGATAGAGCTCGACCGGGAACGGATCTACGCCCTGGGGCTCAACACCTTTACTATCGGGAACGAGATAAAAGCCGCGGTGGACGGCGTTACCGCCACCCGCTACAAGAGCGGCGGGAACAACTACGACGTGGTAATGATCCTGGCCGAAGCCGACCGGAGCACCCGGCCCGCGCTGGATCATATATTCGTGAACAGCCAGGCGGCCGGCCGGGTGCCCCTCTCCAACTTCGCCTCCTACAGGGAAGGAACCGGCCCCATGACCATCAACCGGGAAAACCAGAGCCGGGTTATCCACGTTACCGCGGGGGCCGTAAGGGGAACCAAGGTCAACGTTCTTGAGGATAAGGTGCGGAACCTTATCACCTCCGAAATTCCCGCGGAGGACGACGTGGTTATCGAATACGCCGGGGACAACTCGGAAATGCTCAAAATGATGCGGAACTTCGTCCTTATTATCACGGTGGCGGTGTTCCTGGTTTTCGGGGTAATGGCGAGCCTTTTCGAGTCCTTCAGGGATCCTTTCATCGTCATCTTTACCATACCCCTCTCGATTATCGGGATAGTGCTTATCTACCTCCTTACCGGGGAGCCCTTCAATATCCTTACCGCGGTAGGATTACTGGTGCTGGTGGGGGTCATCGTGAACAACGGCATCGTCCTGGTTGACTACACCAACATGCTCCGCAAGCGGGGGCTCAGCCTGCACCACGCCTGCGTCGAGGCCGCGGGGAACCGTCTCAGGCCCATCCTGATGACCACCCTGACCACCATTCTGGGGCTCGTGCCCATGGCCTTCTTCCCCGGCGAGGGATCGGAACTGGTGGGGCCCATCGGCAAAACCGTCCTGGGCGGGCTCTCCTTCGGAACCCTGATGACCCTGTTCCTTATGCCCACGGTGTACTTTATCATGAACAAACATTCGGACGACCGTAAGGCCCGGGCCGACGCGCGCCGGGAACGGATAGCCGCGGGGATTTCCCGGAAACAGGAAAAGAAAGCCGCCGGAAGCGGGGGCCAGAGCGTCGCGTCTTTTGGGGAGGTTCTTTGATGCTGCGGATAGAGATAGTCGCCAATCATTCGGTGGAAGAAAATCTCCTGGAAGCCTTTGCCAGGGAGAACGTGGGGAAATACTATACCAAGTACCCCAACGTGTTCGGGGTCGGATCTTCCGGCCCCCGGATGGGGGACGCCGTCTGGCCGGAGGAAAATTTCGCCCTGGTGGCCTGGTGCGATGAGGAAGAGGCCCGGGGAATCGCCCGCGCCGTGGCCGCCGTTAAGGGGCAGTTCCCCGACGAGGGGATCAAACTCTTCGGCCTGCCCGACGAATCGCAGATAAGCCGCTTCCCGGTGAACCCCCCGGCCCCCGCCGCTCAGACCGCCCTTTCCCCGGCCCCTTCCCCCGGCCCTTACCCCCTTTCCCCGGTTGAGCCTTCCCCGGCCCGGCCCGATCAGGTGGAAACCGAATACGACGGCCAGAACATGGACGAGCCCTGAGGCCTGCCGGTGTATACCCACCCCAAACTCGCGGCCTTTACCCGGAGTCTGGAAGCGCTGTTTCGGGAAGCCGACGGGGAACTGGAGGATAGCTTCGGGGATTTCTTTTCCCTGCACCCCAACCGTCCCCGCCGGGGGGAAACCGGCAACCCCGAAATGGACGGCCTCTTTGAAATAGCCCCGGATTTCAGCCCCGGCTTCGGCTCGGAAAAGGGCCGCGGTTACCTTGTTTCCCTGCGGGTCGCCACCCTGGAAAAGGTTCCCCCGGAACAGTTTGAGAACCTGATGATCCGCGCCGCGGAGCTTGTCCGGGAAAAACTCCCCCGCTATTTCCCCGGCCGCAATCTCGAAGTGGTCAGGGACGGGAAGTGTTTCAAAATCGTCGGGGACTTTTCGCTGGGAGACGCCTGACGCTCCGCCGCGCTTCGCGCGTAAAACCCAAGGCGCCGGAGCCTTACTTTTTGACGGGGCTCTGTTTCAGCAGGGCATCGATCTTTTGCTGGAAGGTTTGCTGGATGTATTTGCGTATACGGGCGCGTACATCGGGATCGATGCGCTGGGTAAAGAGGATAACGTAGGCCCTGCGTGACTCGTCCATCCGGGAACCGAAGACGATCCCCTCCGCTTTAAGGAGTATGCCCTGAAGCTTTATCTGGATGTCCTGGAAAAGGGAATTTTTCGCCAGTTCGGGATCGCCTTCAAATAAGACGGAGAACCCTACCGTGCTGATATCCCTGATAACCCCGTTGATAAAAGCGTTGTCGTAGGGCATGTTCACCGTAGCGGAAGCTTCGTCTTCTATGACGGCCCGCAGATACTTGCGGCGCCCCTTCGCGTTCGCCCCCTTAAGGGCTTCCAGGATCTGCCGTATCGGAACGGTAAGATCCTTCTTGAGTACCGTGTAACCGCAGGCCACCTTGATGTCCTCAAGGTACTTTTTCCGCAGTTCTTCGTCATTGTTGTTCGACAGAACGCCGATTTGGGTTTCCTGGGTGCTCTGGTTGGCCATCACCCCCCGAATCCAGAGCTCCCAATCCCCCTCGCTTATGCCCTCGTCAATATCCGCCAGCACAACGGAATCGGGGAACTGTTTAAGGATCCGCTGCAGGGCGCCGTGATCCTTTACCACGTACACCTCGAATTCCTGCTGGATCAGTTCTTGCACAATCTCATTCAGAACGATCACGGAAGGGTACAAGAAAAACACCTTCTTTCCCAGGATCCCGGAAGGATCGTTTTCAGCGCTCATACATTACATAATAACCAAAGCCCCCCGGATTAGCAATGAGGCGCAGGACTCCCGCGGAAACCGCCGCCAGGACTTTGTTGCGCTTCGCGCATAAAAACTTATGCGACAGGCTCCTGGCGGGGCAGGATTTGCTTGGAACGCCCCTCCCCTCCGTATATAATTCAGCCATGCGCCTTACGGATCCCCGGCTTTGGTTTAGCCCCCTCCTGCTTTGCGTCTTTCTCCGGCTTTTTCCCTCCTGCTCCCCCGCCCCTGCCCGGAAGGAATTCGCCCTGGGCACGGTTTGCGGCGTCAACCTCTACGAGAGGGGAAGCCGCCGGGCCTACGCCGCGGTTTTTTCCCGGATCCGGGAAATCGAAGGGATCATGAGCGCCAACCTGGCGGGCACGGAGCTTGACCGGGTGAACCGGAGCGCCGGCAGGGCGGCGGTGGCGGTAAGCGGGGAACTGCTGGATCTGCTGGAAAAGGCCACGGCTTACGCCGAAATGAGCGGCGGCGCCTTTGATCCCACCGTGGGGCCCCTGGTAAAGCTTTGGGGCATCGGCGGCGGCGAGCCCCGGCTGCCCGGCCAAAGCGAAATCGCTGCGGCCCTGGATCTGGTAGACTACCGGGATCTGCTGATAGACCGGGAGGCGGGGACCGCCTTTCTGCGCCGTCCGGGGCAGGCCCTGGATCTGGGGGCCATTGCCAAGGGCTACGCCGCGGACGAGGCCGTCCGGGCGGCGGAAAAAGCCGGGGCAAGGCGGGCCATTATCGACCTGGGGGGCAATGTGTTTGCCTGGGGGGAGCGGCGGAAAGGGGAAGCCTGGAGAATCGGCGTACAGGATCCCCGGAAGGAACGGGGCGGCTATCTGGGGGTTCTCCGGGTAAAAAACAAGAGCGTTGTAACCAGCGGCGTGTACGAGCGCTATTTCGAGGAAGGGGGGAAACGTTACCACCACATCCTCTCCACGAAAGACGGGTATCCGGTAGAGAACGGCCTTCTGGCGGTAACGGTGACGGCGGACAGCTCCGCCGAGGCGGATGCCCTTTCAACGGCGGTCTTCGCCCTGGGCTACAAAAAAGGCCGCGCCCTGGTCGAAGCCCGGCCCGGTGTGGAGGCGGTTTTTGTATTTGACGGCTCGCGGCTTATCCTCAGCTCCGGCATGGGGGAATTCTTCAGCCTTAGCGGCGAAGATTACCGGATCGTTGAGCAGGCAAGCCTGTTCCAAAGCCCGCTCGGCGGGGCGCCCGAACCGAAAATTAGCGAAGCGCGGGAGAAAACCGGCGGGCGGGGGAAGCCCTACCTGAGCCCCAGCAGTTCCATTTCAAAGACAATAAAACTGTTTGCCGGGATAAGCCCGTTCCCCACATCCTTATCCCCGTAGGCCAGTTCCGGGGGAACGATCGCCAGCCTTTTTTCACCCACCGCCATGTCCATAAGGGACTCGTCCATGCCCGGAAGGATCTTGCTGACTCCCACGGGGAAGTCCTGGGGGCCGCCCTGGATATCGGAACTGTCGAAGACCCTGCCGTTAAGGAGGCCGGCCTTGTAGCTGATCCGGACGATCTTCCCCGCCGTAGGCTTCGCGCCCTTTCCCTCTTTCTGGACGATGTAACGTATCCCCGAGGCGCTGATCCGGGCATTGGGGTATTTGGCCGCAATCTGGGCCAGCTCGGCGCTCCGCTTCGTATTGGAGGAGGCGTTTAGCGAGATATTGGCGTTCCGCAGCAGGGCGTCAAAGGCGGCCTGATCGGCCTTGAAGGCCGCGGCATCCGGGCCGTTGCGGATAATTGTTACCCGCTCGATCCGATCCCCCTGCCTTACCGCGTTCACCACCCGCTGGCCTTCCACCACCATGCCGAAAACCGTGTGTTTTCCGTCCAGCCAGGGAGTCGCCACATGGGTAATAAAGAACTGGCTGCCGTTGGTCCCCGGCCCCGCGTTGGCCATGGAGAGCACCCCCGGCCGATCGTGCTTCAGAGAGGGATCGATCTCATCGGGGAACTTGTAGCCGGGGCCGCCCGAACCGTTGCCCAGCGGATCCCCGCCCTGGATCATAAAATCCGCGATAACCCGGTGAAAAGTCAGGCCGTTGTAGTAGGGCTTACCCCCGGCGGCATTCATCTTACCCTCCGCCAGGGCTACAAAGTTGCAGACCGTCAGGGGCGCCTTCCGGTATTCAAGGCTCACCACGATATCCCCCCGGTTTGTGGTGATCCGGGCAAAGATGCCGTTGCCCAGGGCGATATCCGAGGGGGCGGGGAACAAGCTTCCGCTTGCCGTCAGTAAAAACACCGCGCCGATACAAACACTGAAAGAAAATTTTAACATACGCATAAGTATATTTTAGCACGGAGCGGGAAAAGGGGGCAATGCGGGGTATTGCGCATTGGCGGACGGGGCGCTAAGGTAATTTATCGTCCGGGCTTGTCCCGAAACCCGAAATTTCGGAACAGGTTCGTCTTTCTACCAAGTTGTCCCAATAAAGGAGGAGTTTTTATGAAACCCTGCAAGGTTTATCCGGCGGAACGGAAGAGTTTTCAAGACAGGCTAAGCGGTGTTACCGTGCACCAGCTTACCGGGTATAAGGGGCACAGCGAGCATCCTTACTTTACCGACGACGGCTGGTACGATAATGATCGGCGGATGCTCTTTGTGTCCGACCGGGACAATGCGCGTAACCTCTACAGCATAGAAATCGGGAGCGGGGAGATAAGCCGCCTGACCGATATGCCCGCCGGCGGCCCCGATCTCCGCTGCCCCATGCACGTGAACCGCCTGTACAACGAGACCTACTACCAATACAAGGGCTGCGTGTACGCCATAAACCTGGAGAGCCTGGAAACCCGGCCCCTCTATATCGTGCCCAAAGGCTTCAATTTCGGCGGGGCCCGGCCGACCGGGGACGGGAAATACGTGGTGGCCGGGCTTTCGGAGGATCTTTCGGCCAGCATCAAGTCGAACCTGGCCGCCGGCTATGTGGGATTTGCGGATATCTTCAACGCCAAGCCGGACTGCCGTATCGTGCGGATCAACGTGCTGGACAATACGGTGGAAGAGGTGTGGCGGGAAAAGTGCTGGGTAGGCCATGTAAACCCCTCCCTTACCCTGGGGAATATTGTTACCTTCTGCCACGAGGGCCCCTGGAACCTGGTGGATCACCGGATCTGGGTGCTGGATCTGGACACGGGCAAGGCGCTGAAGTTCCGGGAACGCCGGGCAGAGGGGGAGATGGTGGGCCACGAATACTGGTTTGCCGACGGTCTCCATATAGGGTACCAGGCACATACCCCCTCGGGGGAGCCGGTAAAGGCGGGTAACACCGGTACCAAGGCCGGGTCTTCCCGCTCCTACTTCGGCTTTGCCAAGTACGACGGTACCGGGGAAATCGAGGCGCCCGCTGTCCGGGTGCCCGGGCCCGATCACGTCCATTCCGTCACCTTCGATTTCGTCGTGAGCGATACGGGCAAGTCCATCAAAGGCTACAAGTACAACGGCAAAAGCTTCGACGGCCCCCGGATCATCTCCATGCACGACGGCAGCTTCGACTGGGGCGCCCACCACCCCCACCCCAGCATTACCCGGGACGGGAAAAACGTGGTCTACAACAGCACCGCCGCGGGTTACTGCAATATCTATATGACCGCCATCCCCGAAGATTTTTACCGCCTTCCGGAAATGACGGTAAATTGACGTTTTTGTGCTATCGCCCGATACGCAAGGAGCTGTATACTATCCTTTAATAATGCCGTTCTAAAATTTGGTATTTTGGAACGGCTTTTCCAGTTTCCGCTGACAGAATTCGTTCGGGAGAAAAAATGAAAAAGAATACCTTTGTCTTTGCGTTGCCGGGCCTTGTTGTCCTGGCCGCCCTTCTGGGGGCCTGCGCCAAAAAGGACGCCGCTGTTTCGTCAGATGTTTCCGCCAGGGAGCCCATAACCGTTACCTGGTGGCAGGCCATGCACGTGGCGGACAGGCCCGATATGTACGCCGACGACGCTCCCGGCTGGAAAGCCCTGAGGGAAGCTACGGGGGTTACTATTAAGTGGGAGCTCATCCCCAATGTTAATGTTACTACCGCCTATAATCTCCTTATCGCGTCGGGGGATATCCCTGATATTGTAACCGGAGACCCCAATGCCCTGCTCCGCCGCTTTATCCAGGCATGGCTGCCCCTGGATACCCGCATAAAGGGGAACCCCCGTTACGCCAATCTGGATAATATTATTTTCCATGACGACTACCTCGATAACTACCTTACGGACAGTGACGGTCATATCCGGGTTATTCCCATGCTGACCAAGCGCCGGGTGGGAGACATCCTTATCGCCCGCCAGGATCTTCTCGAGAAATACAATATCGAACCGCCGGTAACCTTGGAGGATTGGCACAATGCCCTCGTCCTGGCGAAGCAGGATGGCAAAATTCCCTACATGAGCCGCTTTCAGCGCCGGGGGCTTCTGGCCCGCTTCTTTACCGGTTATATGGATTGCGTACAGGAGGATTACTTTGTCGAAGACGGGGTGGTTAAATACGGCGCACTTGATCCCCGGTTGAAGGCGACGGTGGAGGTTGCCCGCCAGTGGTACGCCGAGGGGCTTATTGACCAGGAATACCTCAGTACCGATACCTCCCGCTGGTGGGAAAACGTGCTCCGGGGCAATGTTTTTGCCTTTCACGACAACATAGCCCGGATCCAATCCGCGGACAACGACTTTATTACTAACCAGAATGTCCCCTACCGGGTGATGGGGGTAGGCCCTATGCAGAGTCCCTATACAGGAAAGCGGAATACCATCATCCATTACCCCCATGTCCTGGGTTTAAGCGCCAGTATCAGCGTGAATACCGAAAATCCCGAACGTGTCCTGGATATGTTCGACTATATATTCTCCGAGGAAGGTTTTATCCTCATGAATTTCGGCATCGAGGGGCTTTCTTTTAACTATATTGACGGGAATCCGGTTAATGATCCCGAATACAACAATCGCTATGACCGGGGGGAGGTGCCTCACGTTGGAACTACCAGGAATCTGGCCAAAAATCTGCGGAACGAGCTGGATTACGACTATATTTTCGACAGGGAAGACCATCAGGCGCTGCGGGAAGCCCGGGATCTCTACCGGAACAACGATTTTATCCGGGAAAACTGGATAGCCTCCCTTAACTTTACCGATGACGAACGGAGCGCCCTTTCGCCCATCAATGCGGAACTGGATACCTACAGGGGGGAAATGCTGGACAAGTTCATTATGGGTATTGAACCCATGAGCCGCTGGGATGTTTTTACGAACCAGATCCAGGGGATGAACGTGGATACCGCTCTGGCTATTTACCAGGCGGCTCTCGATCGGCTCCTGTCCGGCAGCTAGGGTAAAGGGCGGCCTTTGCCCGATGCCGGGACTTTCTGTTTTTTCCGCGTGGAATTTTTCTTGACAGCAGGTTCCGCCGGGTTTATTCTGGGGCTGTCGGTTTCTTATTCTTTTCTGACAGGGTTGATATTATGAGAAATAACAGGGAAGAAGATAAAAAACTGCCCGCTATCGGAAGAAGGGGGGGTAGATATCGAAAAGCGCTAACCCAAATAGTCAAATACAAGTATCTGTATCTCCTCTTTTTTCCGGTAGCGGTCTGGTATATCCTGTTTCGTTATGTTCCGATGTACGGGATCATTATCGCCTTCAAAAATTATAATATTTTTACCGGTATAGGGAAAAGCCCTTGGGTTGGTTTTCTTTACTTCAAGCAGTTTTTTGAGTCGGTGTTTTTCTGGCGGCTCCTTCGTAACACCTTCCTTATCAGCATATACGGCCTTGTCTTCGGTTTTCCCGCGCCGATAATCCTGGCCCTCTTGTTCAACGAACTGAAAAACGGATTCTTCAAGAAACTGACCCAGACCATAAGTTATCTGCCCCACTTTATTTCCACGGTGATTATCGTTTCTATGTTTGTAGAATTCCTCTCGCCTACCCGGGGCCTGGTCAACAACCT
>JAIRRU010000143.1 GCA_031255815.1 Treponema sp.
AAGGGGACGGGTACGGCTGCCAATACGGTCATAGACGAAAGCGTTCATTATGCCCCGGTATACCGGGCCAGGCCGCCAGCTACGACTGTAACGATCACGGAACGCCGGTATACGGGTTCGGGCTTTACCAACTCTCAGCCTTTCCCGAGGGGTAACTCGGTTTATAACCTAAGCTGGTACCTCGACTATACCACGTGGGAAAGCACCGATAACGGAGATAACTGGACTCAGGTTGGAGGTACAACAAGGCTGGTCAATTTTGGCAAATGGGCGATCGATGCGACCAACAACGGGAACTATCTCGACTTCCAGCAGAGCGGCAGCTATCTCAGCCTCAACCGCGCGGCGTCGATAAAGATTGGGCCTTACGTAAGCGGAACCTATGTGGGAACCGATACGGCGCCGCGAACTCCTGGTAAAGTCTGGACTCTGAATACCGCGCTCGATTTCAACGAGGATTATGCCGCCCTGGGATTTGAGATCAAAAACATGCCGAAGGCGACGGTACCTGTGTATCTGTGGAACTGGCAGGTTGGAACTACCACCAAGTCCAACTACCAGGCGATCACCTTCCAAATCAGAAACTAGGCTTAATTAGAGTCTGACCATAATGTAGACACATTATGGTCAGACTGCCTTAAAAACCGCATTTGCGTATGCAAAATGCTCCGCCGGACTACTATTCAGACAGCAATGAGATAGCGGATCGCAGAGAGATTTAAAAAAATTTACCGCCAGGCCGAAGGCCGGGCGAAAAGGCGCGCGAAGGCGAAGAGAAGGGGCGCTCACCTATTCCTTTGCGCGCCTTCGCGGTTAAAATATTTTTCTTTTTTTTGAACAGAGACCGGATACTACTGCCTTGTTTACACTAAAATGCCTGATAAACCCGCCGGCCTTACCGGGCTGCCAAAAAATTGAGCCGCGAACGGCACGACCCGCACTAAAGCGGATTAAAAAACCCTCGAACTCAAGGCAATTGAGATGAAGTACCGAGGCTTTCAGCGTAAAAGTTCGTGCGGTTAGCGGCTATCCTTTTATCCGTGCTTTTAACCTAAACAAGGCACGAGCCTGCCGCCCCGCGGCCCGGCCCGGGGATTTTTTAACCGCCAAGCCGGAAAAGCGGATCGACAGCGCTCTGCGGCGGAGTCCCCTACAGGTCGCCGCGCCGGGTGATTACCCGGGAGATAAGGCCGTAGGCGGCCGCCTCCCCGGCATTCATCCAGAAATCCCGATCTGTGTCTTTTTCAACCTGGGCAAAGGGGGCCCCGGTCTCGTCGGCAATAAGCTGGTTTATCTTCGCCCGCAGCTTCTCCAGTTCCCTGGCGTGGATCTCTATGTCCGTAGCCACCCCCCTGATGCCCGAAAGGGGCTGGTGGATCAGATAGTGGCTGTTGGGAAGCCCCACCCGCCGCTCTTTGGGGCTGGCAAGCTGGATAATCGCCGCGGCGCTGGCCACGAGGCCCATGCCGATAGTCCAGACGGGGGCTTTTACAAAGCGGATCATATCGAAAATGGCGTAGCCCGCGTCGGCGTCCCCGCCGGGGGAGTCGATGAAGACACGGATAGGATCGTCCCCCATATCCTCAAGCAGGATAAGCTGCCGGATGGTCCGCTCGGCCAGCTCCTTTTTGATCTCCCCGGATATCAGGATGGTCCGGGTTTTGAGCATCTTTGAGAGGAGGGGATCGGCCCCGGGTTCTCCGGAATTCTTCCCGGACTCTTCCTCTTCCTCCCCGCCTTCGCCGTTTATATATTCAAAGCGGCTCTTTGTGAAAAAATTCATGGGTAAAGTATACCGTATATCCGCAATATGAAAAAAGGGGTAGGATAAAATTCCGCATACGATGAAATTTTGGAAATCGAACTACAGCGCAATCCTGATTGCGGAACCCGGACGGTTTTCCCGGCAACTCTCCGCCGGAGCCTTCGGCGCCTTTCCCGAAAGCCGGAGCTTCGGGAAAGCCTCAGCCTTTGCCGAGAAATTCGAGGGCCCGCTGCCTTGTCCGGGGATGGTGAAGCATTTTTTTGAAGATTTCGTAGCTGAGCCGGGCGTCGTAGTCGCTGCCGTGGAGCTTGGCGGTTTCCGGGGCAAGGCCGTAAAATTCCGCCGCTTCGCTCAAGCGGGGGTACTTGAATCCGCCGCAGCGGCGCCTGATTCTGAGGACGGCGGTATTTTCCTTCATGGTGCAAAAACAGTGTTTCAGGGGGAAAGGCACGAACTTCCGGTCAAAGGCGATATTGTGGGCCACGTAGTGGTTTACCCCGGCGCAGAAAGCCCTGAAGTCCGTATCGCGGTTAAAGTGTTCCGCGTAAGAGGCTTCGCCCCGTTTTGCCCGGATCACTTCGCTGGTAAGGCCGTGAACGGCCAGGGCTTCCGGGTTTTCCCGTTCGCCGGGCTTCCGGTAGTAAAACCGGCAAAAGGCCCCCTCTACGAGATCCCTGCCTGCGGCGTCAAATACGGCTTTTACCGCCGCGATGGAAAGGACGCTGGAATCCCCGGACAGGCCGTTGGTTTCCACGTCAAAAAAGATGAGGGGCCTGCCCGGTTCTATCCCCATCCCTGCCCCGCCGGAACGGAAGAGGCCGGCTGCCAAAAGAAGCCCCTCACCGCCCGGCCCCGTCTTCTTCCCGGATCTGGATCCGGCGGATCTTCCCGCTGATGGTTTTGGGAAGCTCGGCGGCAAACTCCACGATCCGGGGGTACTTGTAGGGGGCGGTGATCTTCTTAACGTGGTTCTGGAGTTCCAGTTTGAGTTC